>CAMFLD010000267.1 GCA_945957245.1 uncultured Flavobacterium sp.
TTCCTCCATGAAACTCCCTATACGAATATTCAACCTGACCGCTCACATTATAATAATCGTAGGTCATTGTTGTAGTGTTAAATTTTGCAAATTTTACATAATTTGATGTGCTCGAAGAGTCAAAATTATAGCTCGCTGGATTAGGCGAATTGGCAAAGTTGATTTCAAATTTATAGGGACCTTCATTGGTGAAAACACTTTTCTCCCGTTCATATTTCGCTTCCCAATGCTCTCCATTGATATCTGCTTTACAATATTGTTCTATACCACCATAAGTAATATAAGGATATGGTGTCGGACTAGGGTCCGATTCTATGTAAGGAACTTTAATGTCTGCTTTGATTTCCCTTGAATAGGAATTGGTATCCGTTTCATCAATAAAATACCGAACAGTATATTTAAGCGTTGCAATTTTATTAATCTCATCGATATCAAACTGGTCAACCTGGCAAAAATAGGATGAAAACTCTCTGTAACTGCTATATTCAAGATTCTGAAAAGCATTTGAGAATATCAACATGCTACCTTGAAGAAATTTCCCATCAGGTGTAAAATAAAACGAAATCTGATATCTTGAGTCTTGGTCCCATACATCTCCTGCCGCACCACCTATAGTGACAATTTGTCCATTATATTCAACTTTTCCATCGGTACCAGCATCAAGTACTGTTGTATTTAGCAAATCATTTTCAACTCCGTCTATGGTAAGTTTAAAATAGGTAGCTGGTTGATTATTTATCGCATTACTTTCCTCACTATTAGAACAGCTCATGAAGAAAGTTGCAAAAAAAAACATAAAAGCTATTTTTCTCATAAGTAAAGATATTTTGTTAAAGATAATCATTTTTTTACTCGCTCTTCATTTTGCTTTACAAAAGCGTCCCAACCTGAATAACTTTTGCCAGCTGTAATTTTTCCTGAATTGAAAAAGTGACATACTGCTGCTGCCAGACCATCGGTAGAATCCAGGTTTTTGGGCAATACTTTCAATCCTAAAAGCTGTTGCAGCATTTTGGCCACCTGCTCTTTGCTGGCGTTTCCGTTGCCGGTAATGGCCATTTTGATTTTCTTGGGTTCGTATTCGGTAATAGGAATCTGGCGTGATAAGCCTGCCGCCATAGCTACACCCTGCGCCCTTCCCAATTTGAGCATGGACTGAACATTTTTGCCAAAAAAAGGCGCTTCTATGGCAATTTCGTCCGGATGATGGGTTTCAATCAATTCAATAGTGCGCTCAAAAATAACTTTCAGCTTGGTATAATGATCATCGTACTTGCTCAAAATAAGTTCATTGAGCTGAACGAATTCCATCTTCTTATTTACCACCTTAATCAGTCCAAAACCCATTATAGTGGTTCCTGGATCAATTCCTAATATGATGCGTTCGTTTGCCAACTTTTATTTTTGTTATTTTGTAACAATGATTACAATTCCACACAAAGCTAAACAATTCGGGGTTTTCCTAATCAAACTTTTGATAGTTTCCGCCGCTTTTTATTTTATTTGGGAACATTTGGCAAACAACGACAAGCTGGATTGGGTAAAGTTTAAAAATCTTGCTTCACAAAAGTTCAGTTTTTTAGGGATTCTATTTTTACTAGCCTTTAGTTTTGCCAATCGTTTTCTTGAAATTCTTAAATGGCAAAATCTGGTTTCGTTTATAAAACCTATTTCGATTGGTGAATCCACAAAGCAGGTGCTTGGTGCTTTAACTGCCGGAATTTTTACGCCTAACGGACTTGGGGAATACGCAGGTAAAGCTTTGTATTTTGACAAAAAGAAAACGAAGCAAATCATTTTCCTGAATCTTGTCTGCAATGGAATACAGATGATTTTGACTGTTGCTTTTGGTACGATTGGCTTATTTATTATTGGTTATTGGAAATGGGCGTTAGCAATAATCTGTGTTTCCTGCTTCCTGCTTCTTGCTTCTTTTCTATCTAAGGACATCAGGATAAAAGGCTATTCCATTCAGAAACTGATTCATAAAATCAATGAAATTCCGAAACGAATTCACCAAAAAAACAACCTATTGGCAGTTTGCCGCTATTTGGTTTTTTCGCATCAGTACTATTTTTTATTTCTCGCTTTTGATGTAGATTTACCTTATCTTACGATGATGTCGAGCATTGCTGCGGTTTATTTTTTGGCTTCGTCATTGCCGAGTTTTCAGTTTCTGGACTTTGCCGTAAAAGGAAGTATGGCCGTTTTTTTCTTTGGGAAATTGGGTGTAAACGAATGGATTATAGTTTTCATTTCAACTCTTATGTGGTTTCTCAATGTAGTGCTGCCTGTCATGATTGGAAGTTATTATGTACTTAAATTCAAACCAAAATGGGAATAATTGAAATTACTTTGGTTATCATTTTACTAATTTATACCGTTTTAATCCTTCAGTTGATTTCAGGGTTTAGAAAAGTGAAATCATTTGTGACCACAGATGTAACTCCAAAAACTGCTTTTACTATTGTAGTTCCTTTTAGGAATGAAGAAAAGAATCTGAGCAGGCTTCTGGATTCGATTGCCAAACTGAATTATCCTATTGCTCTGATTCAGATTGTAATGGTGGATGATTTTTCCGGAGACAATTCGGTTAGGATTTACAATCAATGGCGTATGAGCCACGAAGCGGTGGATACTACTTTGCTTGAAAACATGGTTTTATCAAATTCTCCCAAAAAAGATGCCTTGACCAGAGCTATCCCTATTGCCAAACATGATTGGATTGTGACTACTGATGCAGACTGCACAGTAAATAAAAACTGGTTACTGACACTGGACAATTACATCCAAAACTATACTCCTGAAATGATTGTTGGAGCCGTGATGTACAAGACAAAAAATAACTGGTTCCATCATTTCCAGCAACTGGATCTAATGAGTTTACAAGGGGTTACAATTGGGAGTTTTGGAAACAGAAACCCTTTTATGTGCAACGGAGCCAACTTTGCCTACACTAAAAAGTTCTTTAATGAAATAGGCGGTTTTGGCGGAATCAGTGACCAAGCAAGTGGCGATGATGTTTTGCTTTTACAAAAAGCGGTTCATGTCAATTTGGAAAAAATACATTATTTGAAAAACAGGGATGTTATTGTGAAGACAAAACCTGAAAATGACTTATTCCGGTTTTTTATGCAGCGTGTTCGTTGGGCTGGAAAATCGACAGGTTATAAAAATGCTTTTGCTAAGTTGTTGGCTTTTGTTGTTCTATTAATAAACTTTAGTCTGGTTGTCGGTTTTGTAATGCTTTTAGCCGGAAAATTGGATTGGAAGTTTATCCTGAAAGTGTTTTTGGTAAAATACATTGTTGATTTTATTTTGCTTTATAAATCGAATTCCTATTTGCGTAAGCGCAGGTTTTTTGTTCCAATGGCGAGCAGTCTTATTTATCCTTTTTACTCAAGCTTTGTGGGTATTTATTCTTTGTTGGGCAGTTTTAACTGGAAGGGAAGAAAGTTCAGGAAATAGCCCGGATGGGAACGGCATGCTTTTTCTTAAAAAGAAAAAGATATAGTGTACAGCCGGAAAGAGCTCCTAAAATTATTCTGCTTTTATAATTACCGGAAGTACAAACTGGGTTTTTACAGGTATACCACGTTTTATTGCCGGATTTACTTTTGGAAAATCGATAAGCCTGGCATGTAAGATACTGTCGATTTTTATGGTATCATAGGCCACGGAATCCTTTGGGAATTGGGGCTCAAATTTCATAGAGGCGTTAGGAAAAACGGTAACTTTAACTTCAATTGTATCCAATTGAGGAAATAAGGCCGATAAAGTATCAACGGCGAGTTTATCCTGAATTTCGGTTGTAAGCCTTTCAAAAAAGCATTGTTTTCTTTCCGTTGTCTCGGCCAATTTTTCGCAGTCGGTAAAAGACGGATATTCGTCAACTTCGCTCCAGTTGATTTCTTTGAGTTCCTTTTCGAGCAATTGTTTTTCATCAGGAACCTGCTTATCAAAATACTGGCATGATTGAAACAGCATGAGCAATAATAGTATTGGCAAAAGTTTTTTCAAGGGTTATTTTTTGGAATTTAAATAATCGTTATAATTTTTGTCAAACCATTCCTGCTTGGTTTTTTGTGCCGATTCTTTTTGGTCTTTGTAAAGCAATCCCAGTTTTTCAGAATATATGGCTATTTTGATGGTATAGGTGTAAAATTCTTCTTTGGTAAGTGTGACGGATTTGTCTTTTTGTTTTTTAAAAAATTCGAAAAACAGGGCGTCAAAATCATTTTTGTCGTAATGCTGTACTTCTTTTTTGTACTTTTTATAAAGTTCTTCCTTGAGCTGCTGATCTTCTCCACTAATGGTCTTTTCCTGAGCAGCCATATTATGGGCAGCTATGAGGAATACAAAAGAAAGCAGCATTTGGGTAAATCTCTTCATCATTTTCAAAAATACTAAAAAAAACGGAAGTTCCTAAAAGCAAAAATGCCATCCCGTTATTAAACGAGAAAGCTTTTCATCTCGTCAGAATGACGAGACTACTAAACCGTGTACTGTTTAATTTTTTTAATCAGCTTTTCAATCGAGGTTCTGTTCAGTTTTTTTAATCTTTTTTCTTCTATTAAAGCCTCTCTTTTAGTTTCGAAAACATCACTATAAACTAATACCCAATCATTTGATTTTGAAGTATAGGTACTTCTACCAGAATTATGATATTCTAATCTTGTATCAAGATTTGTTGTAAAACCTTTGTAATAAAGATTTAACGACTCAGAAAATAAGAT
>CAMFLD010000268.1 GCA_945957245.1 uncultured Flavobacterium sp.
TGTAATGGTAACACTACGGTTTTTGGTGCCGTCTTTCTAGGTTCGAGTCCTAGTGGGCCAACTTAAATCCCGCAAATTGCGGGATTTTTTGTTTTTACGCAGTATCAAAGGTTCTTGCGGGTCAACAAAAAAGCCTCTACATAGAGGCTTTTTTAGTTTGTGGGTATTTATGCTTATATTTTAAAGGTAACTACCGGTCTTAGTGAGTGGTTTACTAAATCTTCACTGATGCTTCCGTTAAAGAAATGCGCAATTCCTTTTCTTCCATGGGTACTCACCCCAATCAAGTCGGCATTGATATGGTTGGCAAAATTTAAGATTCCGTTTTCAACATTTACATCATTGTAAATATTGATGGTATAATTATCAATGTTAAAATTCGAAATGAATTTCTTCATGATGTCAACAGCAATATGTGTTGGTTTGAAGCTACTTGGTGTATTGATCATGGCTAATTCCAGTTCGGCTCCAAATTTGTTGGCAAAAGTAACCACTTTGGAAAATGGTTTTTTGATTTCTTCTGAAAAGTCAGAAGCAAATACAAATTTGTTTACATTAAATTCACCGGCATCTTTTTTGATAATTAATACCGGAACCTCAGAATTTCTTACGACTTTTTCAGCATTGGAGCCAATAAACATTTCCTTGAAGCCGCTGGCACCGTGTGAACCCATAACAATAAGGTCAACATCGTTTTTATCACTAACTTTCATAATTCCGTCGAAAGCTAATTCAAACTGAATGATTTCGGAAACTTTCAGGCCTTCAAGGCAGGAATCATCCATCAAATCTTCCAATTTATTTATAGCTGAATTTTTGAAAAGCATTATTTCAGGTAAATCATGACCACTTCCTATTGCGTCGCCTGCCTGGTGAGGTAGCTCTAACATGTGTAACAGGATGATTTCTCCATCATTTTTTCTGGCAATCTGTGAAGCAACTTTAAGGGCGTAATAAGCATGATCTGAAAAGTCGGTAGGGACTAAGATTTTTTTCATAATAGAAGTGAATTTTGGATTGTAAAATTATACAATAAAGGTATTATTTTTTTTTGACACCACAATGATTTTTAGTTTATAAAAAAATGATTATATTTGCATCGTTATTTATTATTACACTAAATAATGAGGGAAGCATTGCTTCCCTCTTTTTATACTACTATGGCATTTAGAGATAAAATATTGAACATATTGGAGGAGGCACTAAAGCAGAAACCTTCTTTGTTTTTGGTTGACTTGTCGATTTCAGAAACATTTAAAGTCGTAGTAACATTAGATGGAGATAATGGTGTAAATTTGCAGGACTGCATTGACATAAGCCGTGCAATCGATAATGATTTAGACCGTGAAGAGCAGGATTATTCATTGGAAGTGGCATCAGCTGGGGTTTCTTCTCCTTTAAAAATGGTAAGGCAATACCAGAAAAATGTGGGAAGGATGCTTAAAGTAAAAACCGGAACTGAAACCATTGAAGCCAAGTTAGAGGCTGCCAATAGCGAAAATGTTACACTTTCGTGGACAGCCAGAGAACCGAAAAAAGTTGGAAAAGGAAAAGAAACGGTAGAACACAAACGCGAGATTCCTTATTCAGATATAAAAGAAGCAATTGTTACAATAACATTTAATTAATTAAGGCATGGAGAATATTGCATTAATCGAATCATTTTCAGAGTTTAAAGACGATAAACTTATTGATCGAGTAACGCTTATGGCGATTTTGGAAGATGTATTTAGAAACGCATTGAAAAAGAAATACGGTTCTGATGATAATTTTGACATCATTATCAACCCTGATAAAGGAGATATGGAGATTTGGAGAAACCGTGTTGTGGTAGCTGATGGTGAAGTAGAAGATGAAAACCAGGAAATCGCTTTATCTGAAGCCCGTAAAATTGAGCCTGACTTTGAAGTTGGTGAGGATGTTTCTGAAGAAGTAAAATTAATTGACTTGGGAAGAAGGGCAATTTTAGCATTGCGTCAAAACCTGATTTCAAAAATTCACGAACACGACAATACGAATCTTTATAAACAATTTAAAGATTTAATTGGCGAAATTTACACTGCCGAAGTTCATCACGTGCGACCAAGAGTAGTTATTCTTGTTGATGATGAAGGAAACGAAATCGTGTTGCCAAAAGAAAAACAAATACCGTCGGATTTTTTCCGCAAAGGAGACAATGTTCGTGGAATTATCGAAAGTGTTGAACTTAAAGGAAACAAACCACAAATCATCATGTCACGTACGGCAGATAAATTCCTTGAGAAATTATTCGAACAGGAAATTCCGGAAGTTTTTGATGGTTTGATTATGATTAAAAATGTAGTAAGAATTCCGGGTGAAAAAGCAAAAGTTGCTGTTGATTCTTATGATGACAGAATTGACCCGGTAGGAGCGTGCGTTGGTATGAAAGGTTCCAGAATCCACGGAATTGTTCGTGAGCTTGGGAACGAAAATATTGATGTAATTAATTACACCACCAACCTGCCACTATACATTACAAGAGCT
This sequence comes from uncultured Flavobacterium sp., assembly GCA_945957245.1. Taxonomy (GTDB): domain Bacteria; phylum Bacteroidota; class Bacteroidia; order Flavobacteriales; family Flavobacteriaceae; genus Flavobacterium. The sequence goes on from CAMFLD010000268.1 coordinate 2,506, forward strand.
TTGAGCCCTGCAAAAGTATCTTCAGTTAAAATTGATGAAGAGAAAAAGAGAGCCGAAGTATTCCTGAAATTAGAAGAAGTTTCCAAAGCAATCGGACGCGGAGGTCACAATATTAAATTAGCAGGACTTTTGACAGGATATGAATTGGATGTAATCCGTGAAGGAATAGCTGAAGAAGAAGATGATGTTGAATTAACAGAATTCTCAGATGAAATTGATGGATGGGTTATTGACGAATTTGCAAAAATTGGTTTAGATACTGCAAGAAGTATCCTAAATCAGGATGTAGCTGATTTGGTTAGAAGAACCGATTTAGAAGAAGAAACCATTCTTGAAGTAATCAGAATATTAAAAGAAGAGTTCCAGGACTAATCTTTATCAAAATAAAAAACAAACAACTGAACAACGCAATTTATAGTTAACATTAATTAGATTTTATGTCTGAAGGGAATATTAGAATTAATAAAGTTTTAAGGGAATTAAATATTTCTTTGGAAAGAGCCGTGGATTATCTTAAAGATAAAGGAATTGCTATTGAGGCAAGTCCAAACACCAAAATTTCCGATGATGTATATACTATTCTTTGCGGACAGTTTGCCGGTGACAAAGGTAATAAGGAAGCTTCAAAAGGAATCAGCGAAGAAATAAGAAAAGAAAAAGAAGCACTCCGAATGGAGCGGGAGAAAGAAATTGAGGACAAGCGTAAACATGAAGAAGAACGCCAACAACAGGAGTTAATAAAAGCAAAAGCTGTTGTAACGGGACCGAAACAGGTTGGTAAAATTGATTTAGATCCAAAACCGGTGCCAGCTGAAGTTAAAGCTCCAGTAGAAAAGAAAGAAATCGTTGCCAAAAAAGAAGAAGCACCAGCTCCGGTAGAAGTTAAGCCTGAAGTTGTTGCGCCACCAGTTGAAGAAGCTCCTGCAGACGAAACACATACTACACAATATCATAATCTTTCCGGACCAACTCTTACAGGTCAAAAAATTGATTTAACGCAATTTGACAAACCGAAAAAGAAAAAAGAAGATTTCAGGAAAGATGTCAAACCGGAAGCTAATGCTTCAGGTGCAAATGCCAATGGTGCCAACAAGAATAAAAGAAAAAGGATTCAGGGCAAACCGGGTGAACCCGGAAAACCGGTAATGGGCACGGGAGCCAATGCATTTGGACCAAATAAAGGTGGAGGAAAAGGATTCCAAAAAGGAAACCGTCCGGCTATAGTTCAGAAAGTTGAGCCTACCGAAGAAGAAGTTAAAAACCAAATCAAAGAAACTTTAGAGCGTTTACAAGGAAAAGGAAACAAATCTAAAGCAGCTAAATACAGAAGGGATAAACGTGATTCCCACCGCCAGAGAAGCGAAGAAGAATTACAGGCTATCGAAGAAGGCAGCAAAATATTAAAAGTAACAGAATTTGTTACTGTTGGTGAAATTGCAACCATGATGGATGTGCCGATTACGAAAGTAATAGGTACCTGTATGACTCTAGGAATCATGGTAACCATGAACCAGCGTTTGGATGCGGAAACCCTTTCTATTGTTGCCGATGAGTTTGGTTATGAAGTAGAATTCATTACAACCGATATTGAAGAAAACCTTCAGGTTGTTGAAGATAAACCGGAAGATTTAGTACACAGAGCTCCTATTGTAACAGTAATGGGTCACGTTGACCATGGAAAAACATCATTGTTGGATTACATTCGTAAAACCAATGTAATTGCCGGGGAGTCTGGAGGAATTACACAGCATATCGGAGCATACGGAGTTGAATTGGATAATGGTCAGGAAATTACATTCCTTGATACACCAGGTCACGAAGCATTTACCGCAATGCGTGCCCGTGGAGCTCAGGTTACCGATATCGCTATTATTGTAATTGCAGCAGACGACGAAATAATGCCGCAAACCAAAGAGGCCATCAGCCATGCTCAGGCTGCGGGTGTACCAATGATATTTGCGATCAACAAAATTGACAAACCGGGAGCAAATCCTGAAAAGATAAAAGAACAGTTAGCCACTATGAACCTTTTGGTTGAAGACTGGGGAGGCAAATACCAATCTCATGATATTTCCGCCAAAGCAGGAACAGGTGTTAAGGAGCTTTTAGAAAAAGTCCTTTTAGAAGCTGAAATATTAGATTTAAAAGCTAATCCTGACAAACCTGCAATAGGAACAGTAGTAGAAGCTTTCCTTGATAAAGGAAGAGGATATGTTTCTAC
>CAMFLD010000269.1 GCA_945957245.1 uncultured Flavobacterium sp.
CTATTTTAGTAGCTGTACCTATTTCGAATCCATTCATTTTCGATTTGTCGCTTACAAAATGAATCAGCGGAATGATGGCAAAACCTAACTGAAGGCTTAAAATCACCTGACTGAAAATAAGCATTTTCCCGGTTACACTTTCTCCATAAATCAGTATAACAACTACTGCCGGAACAATAGCTATCAAACGGGTAATAATTCTCCTTACCCATGGCTGAATTCTCAAATTAAGGTAACCTTCCATAACAATCTGCCCAGCTAAAGTTCCTGTAATCGTTGAACTTTGACCCGCTGCAATTAGGGCGATGGCGAATAAAATAGGAGCCCATTTATTCCCCAGTAAAGGTTCCAGAAAACGATGCGCATCCTGAATTTCGGCAACATCAAACATTCCGTTTTTATAAAAAACCGCAGCTCCGAGAATGAGTATAGCAGCATTCACAAAAAAAGCAAGATTAAGCGCAATAGTCGAATCAATAAAATTATATTTCAGCGCCTGTTTAATTCCTGATGGACTTCTGTCGAACTTTCTTGTTTGTACCAATGACGAATGCAGGTAAAGATTATGCGGCATTACTGTAGCGCCAATAATTCCGATGGCTATATAAAGCGCATTTTCATTAGGCAAAGATGGTATCAATCCGGAGAAAATCTTACTAACCTGAGGCTCGGCAAAAATCATTTCAACAATAAAAGAAATACCAATGATTGAAACCAAACCAATAATAAAGGCTTCCATTTTCCGAATGCCTTTGTTAATTAAAAACAGTAAAATAAAGGTGTCCAATACCGTAATCATCACTCCCTGTATCAGCGAAATACCAAAAAGCAGGTTCAATCCAATGGCCATTCCGAGAACTTCAGCCAGGTCACAGGCGGCAATGGCAATTTCGGCCAAAAAGTAAAGAATGTAATTTACAAAAGGCGAATAGGTTTCCCTTGAAGCCTGTGCCAAATCACGTTGGGTAACAATTCCTAAACGGGCACTCAGGCTTTGTAAAAGCAAAGCCATAATGTTGCTCATCAACAATACCCAAAGCAAGGCATAACCAAATTGGCTTCCTCCGGCAATATCGGTAGCCCAATTTCCGGGATCCATATAACCCACGCTAATTAAATAAGCCGGGCCAAGAAATGCCAGGATTTTTCTAAAACCTGACTTTTTGTTTTCGGTCAGTACCGATTGATTTACTTCTCCTAAAGACTTATCCATTCTATTCTTTTTATGCTTTTTAACAAGGCATTCTTAAAGCTTGTTTTGACAAATATAAAAAACATTGCTTGATTTAGGTAAATATTTTTTTAGATTTGTCTAAAAATTAATTTATGCTAAACAAAATATCACTGCTGTTATGTCTTTTCGCAAGCTTCGTTATTAAGGCACAGACAAAAGAGCCCATTCAGGCCGATCGACCAGACCAAACCGAAACTCCGGCTATTGTGCCAACAGGAATGTTTCAGGCTGAAGCAGGTTTTACTTTCCAGAAAAATAAGGCTCACAATCATTCTAATAGCTTACCTTCAGTTTTATGGAAATATGGCGTGAATGAAAAACTTGAATTACGTCTGATAACAGAATTTGTTTCCGAAAAAGACGGTACTGAAAGAAGCAGTGGTTTTACACCGATTTATATTGGTCTGAAAGTAAATCTGTGCGAAGAAAAAGGCATCATTCCGAAAACCTCATTAATAGGCCACATCGGATTGCCAAACGCAGCTTCCTCAAACTACAAAACGGATTATGTAGCGCCAGAATTCCGCTTTACGATGCAGCACACCCTTTCCGATAAATTATCATTAGGCTATAATCTCGGCTGTGAATGGGATGGTATTTCTCCTGAAACCACCTTTGTTTATACGCTTACCACAGGCTATGCCATTAATGACAAATTAGGCTGTTATGCCGAAGCTTTTGGTTTTGCCCCGGAAAATGATATTGCTTATCACAGCTTAGATGGTGGTTTTACTTATTTGATAAATGACAATTTTATGATAGATTTGTCTTCCGGCTTTGGTATTACTGATAATGCTCCGGAACACTATACCGCCTTAGGATTTTCATTTAGGATGTAAATTGAACTTAACAAAAAATTCCCAATAGTTATGAAATTACTGCTTTTAGAAGATGATGTTGTTTTGTCAAGAGAAATCAAGGATTTTTTTACCTCCAAAAATGTTGCTTTTGATACTGTTTTTGATGGTGACTTATTCTTTAGGCAAATCAAAAACAATACATACGATATCTATCTTTTAGATATTAATGTACCTAAAATAAACGGCTTGGATGTCTGCAAAAAAATCAGGGAATCTGATAAAAATACTCCAATCCTAATGCTCACGGCATTTGGTGAAATTGAAGATAAAGTCGATGCCTTCCAAAAAGGAGCCGATGATTATTTGGTAAAACCATTTCATCTGGAAGAACTTTATGTGAGAAGCCTGTCTTTGTTCAGAAGAAAAGCAAGTCCGCAAAACAAAGAAGAAATTATTCAGATTGAAGATTTGTTCATCAACCTTACTGAGAAATCCGTGACCCGTAGTAATGAAATTATCAACCTTACTCCAAAAGAGTTCAAGCTGCTTCAGATATTATCCCAGGCAAATGGAAGAGTAGTTTCAAAACAGCAGATTGCAGATGAACTTTGGGATTACCATATTGAAACCAACCAAAATACCATTGAGGTTTATATTAATTTTCTGAGGGCAAAAATCGATCGGAAATTTGACACCAAATTAATCCATACCAAAATAGGTTATGGCTATTATTTAAAAAGTGAAAATGACGATTAAATCTAAAATATCGCTTTATATCAGCATTCTTTTCACCGTATTATTTGGTGCTGTCTGCATTGCCCTAATTAGCCTGTTTTCTAATTTCCGTAAGCAGGAATTTGAAGAGCGGCTTAATGAAAAAGCAGTAAATACCATAAAACTATTAATAGAAGTAAAGGAATTTGACAACAAACTATTAAAAATCATTGACCGCAATTCCATCAATCAGCTTTATGATGAAAAAACATTAATTTTTGACCGTAACTACAAACTGATATACAGCAGTCTGGACGACACCAAGATTAAATGGACTACAAAAGACCTGGATTACCTTAAAAAACATAAATCCTTTTTTCGCAGGGATAAAGACAATGAGATTTATGGATTTTTCTACGACACAAACTACAAAGATTACTATGCCTTGATTTCTGCAAATGACAATTATGGAAAACGCACACTGAATTTCATAATTTACATTTTAATTGGTTCCTATTTGTTTTTTACGACCATAACCTGGCTGCTTACCCTTTATATCATTAAAAAACAACTGAATCCTTTGGAAACTTTCCATAAAAAAATCAGCGAAATCAATGATTTAAACCTTGATATTACTCTAGAAACCAATAAAAACAGCCGTAACGAGATTAGTCTGTTGAGCACCGAATTTAATTTTATGATGAACCGCATTAGTGATGCGTATCAGAAACAAAAAGAATTTACCGCTCAGGCTTCTCATGAGCTCCGAACCCCTATCGCACGGATATCTGCTCAGCTGGAAAATCAAATCCAGCATGCCGATGAAAAAAACAAAGTATTTCTAAAAACCATTTTTTCAGATATCGACCAGTTAAACGAACTGATCAATTCGTTACTGATTTTATCAAAAATAGATTCCCAGAATCCAAAATCGATTGAAAAAACACGTGTTGATGAAGCCATTTATGGTAGCATTCAAAAAATAAATACCCTGTTTGAAGATTTCAAAATAAATCTGGATATTGAAGAAAGCGACCCATTATTTGACCTACTTGAAATCAATGGCAATCAAAAACTGCTTGAAATTGCATTTTCCAATTTGCTCAAAAACGCCTATCTATACTCTAATGAAAAGCTGGTAAATGTTGTCATAAAAACTATTGACAACAAATTAGCCTTAAGCATTTCAAATTCAGGAGCAACACTTTCCAAAACAGAACAGAATAATTTATTCCAACCTTTTATGCGTGGTGAAAATGCCCGTAATACCAATGGTTTGGGACTTGGTCTTCGAATCGTAAGTAGAATTTTAAATGCTTATGGGTATTCCATAGTATACATTCCCGAAGAAAATCTGAATATTTTCCTGATTACTTTTTAAGGTATTTTTAAGGTCGCTTTTAAGCTTTTTTAAAGTCGGCTACAACAATTTTGGGGGCAAATAAAAGCTCACGAAATATGTTTAAACCCTTTTTTGCTTTAATTACGGCAGTCTGTTTTACGAATTCTTTTGGGCAAAAAAACCTAACGCTCGAAGATTGTGAAAATCTTTTTCAGAAAAACAACCTTCTTCTTTTGTCGGAGCAATTTGCTGTCTCTGCTGCAGATGCAGCAATAATTCAGGCTAAAATTTGGGAACATCCCTATTTTGAAACTGATATGAATTTGTATAATCCGACCAATAATAAATATTTTGATATTGGCGAAAAAGGACAAAAGCAAGTTGCTGTACAACAACTGATCTATCTTGGCGGAAAAAAAAGAAATGAAGTTAACCTGGCCAAATCAAATGCAAAACTGGCCCAATTGCAATACGAGCAACTGCTCAGGAGCCTGGTATTAGAAACCCGGAAGAATTTCTATGGACTGTATTTCGATTTGAACAAATACAAAAGTACTGACAACCAGTTGGTTTATCTTGAAGACCTAATAAATTCCTATACTAAAC
>CAMFLD010000270.1 GCA_945957245.1 uncultured Flavobacterium sp.
GATTGTGTAATTGTTCCGTGATTTAAGACTAGATACAATCCGGCTGGAATAAGCATTCCGCCTATGGCTGCGGAAATGGGTAATAAGGCATTCCTGATGTTAGACAATTCACCTATGTAAACCTCCCGCTCCAGTTCTAATCCGATAAGTAAAAAGAAAATGGTCATTAGACCATCATTAATCCAGTATTCCAAGGGATGTCCGGCAAGTTGAAAGTGCCAAAGGTGCAGATAGCTTTCGCCAAAAGATGAATTTGTTAGTAGAAGTGAAAGTAAAGTGCAGGCAATCAGAATGAACCCACCTGCTTTCTCACTGTCAAAAAAATCCCTGAAAAGCTTGGTCATATCCATATTTCAAAGATAAAAAAAGTCCCGAATAACTCGGGACTTTTGTGGGTTTGATTATTAGGGTTTGATTTTTTTATAAGGCAGTTATGATAAACTGGCTTCTTCTGTTCATCTGATGTTCTTCTTCAGTACATTGAACACCATCAGCACATTTGTTTACCAATTGAGTCTCACCGTATCCTTTAGCAGTTAATCGGTTAGGATTAATTCCTTTGCTGATTAACCAATCTCTAGTCGATTTAGCTCTTCTGTCTGATAATTTTTCATTATAGGCAAATGAAGCACGGCTGTCTGTATGCGAACGGATATCTAATTTCATAGTTGGATATTGCTCCAGCACATCAAGGATTTTAGCTAAATCGATTGCAGCGTCTGGACGGATGTTCCATTTGTCTAAGTCGAAATAAATTAAGTTGATTTTGAAGATATCAGCAATATCATCACCAACTTTAGCCTGAGCCTGTTCTTTATCCAATTCGATGTTTAACTCGGTTTTACCATCAGTTTTACCAATAATTACCGGAGACTCTTTTGTTGTGTATTCAGGAAGAGATGTTCTCACATAGTATTTGGTTCCACATTCTACTTCTTTGAATTCGTATTTACCATCTTTATCTGCTGTTGTTTCCTGTAACTGTTTGAACTTTTCATCAAATAAAATCAATTTAGCTCCAGGCAGAATTGCATGTGTTTTAGCATCGGTAACTACTCCATAAAGAAGTTGTTCACACCATATAGGTCTTGTTTCAAGAAACTTATAAATGTCATCGCTACCTTGTCCGCCATCACGGTTGGAGCTTAAGAAACCTCTTTTTGTTTTGGAGTCAATGATGAATCCGAAGTCATCTTTAGAGCTATTTGCTTCTTCACCAACGTTAAGAACTTTTTTGAAGTTTAAGCTACCATCTTTAGGTAATTTTGTAATGAAGATATCTAAACCTCCAAGTCCGGGCTGACCGTCTGAAGCGAAATACAACTCATTGTCAGCATTAACAAACGGATACGTTTCTCTTCCGGGAGTATTGATAGCATCACCAAGATTTTCAGGTGTACCAAAAGTACCATCGTCATTGATTTTTACACGATATAAATCTGACTGTCCGCGTGTTCCCGGCATATCTGATGCGAAGTATAAAGTTTTCTCATCCGGAGATAGGGCAGGGTGAGCTACCTGATAGCTGTCGCTGTCAAATGGTAGAGCAGTAATATCGCCCCAGTTACCATCTTTATCCACTTTTGCCGAATAGATTTTCAAAAGAGTTACTTTACTGGCATCAAAACCTCTTCCGTCCAGATAGTTATTTCTGGTAAAATAAACTGTTTTTCCATCTTTAGAGAAAGCCGGAGTATCTTCGTGATACTTGGTATTGATTTTCTTTCCAAATTTAGTTACAGCACCTAAAGAACCATCTTCAGACATTGCGGAACTGTATAGGTTTGTAAAATACGAACCTGTCCATGTGTGAATTCTTTTTGAGAAATTACCGGTATCACGGGCAGATGAGAAAACTACTTTAGTTCCCATAAACGCTGGTCCGTAATCGGAATATTTGGAATTAATTCCGGCATTCTCAATTTTGTACCTTCCTGAGTTGGCTTTGATTTCTTCTAAATAATTTCTGTTTTTAGAAAAAAGCTGCGCTCTGGCATCATTTCCGCTTTTTTGACTAAACTTAGCCATCATTTCATCCGATTTTTTATAATCTTTAATGGCTCTTAGAGTTTGTGCAAAACGGTAGTAGAATTCAGCTTCCTGATCAGGAGCGGTTGCATAAAGCTCATCGTACCATTTGTTGGCTTTTTCTAATTCAGCATTGAAATAATACGCATTACCTATTTTAAGTAACATGTCGGGAGACTTATAGCCTTTGTTATAAAGACGTTCGTACGTTTTGATTGCGTCTATATAGGCATATTTGTCATAATCCTTATTTCCTCTAGCTTCTGTTTTACCCTGTGAATAACTGCTAACGTAAGTTAAAGCTATAATTACTAAGTATATAATTTTATTTTTCATGACTTTTATAATATTAGAAGAATCTAGGTGAAACCATTTTACTTACTTTATTGAATAGTTCAAATCTCAAGAAAACCTCATGGGAACCAGAGTTATATCTTCTTAAATGAGTTGTTTCCATATCATAGCTGTAACCTATAAATAGACCATCTGTTATTTGGAATCCTGCTAGAGCACTCCAGGCAGCATCCCAACGGTAAGCTCCACCAAGCATTAACTTATCATAGAATAAGAAGTTAGCTGAACCATCAACCTGTAAAGGAGCACCTGCAACCATTTTCGTAAGAACGGCAGGTTTAAATTTAACCGATGGAGATATATCAAATACATAACCGGCAATACCATAAAAATTCATTCTTTCCTGAAATACGGCTACGTCATTGTCATTATACTTTTTGTCCTGCAAAAAGTTGGGAACAGAAAGACCTAAATAAAATTTATCAGAATGTAAATAAGCACCGGCACCAAAGTTTGGTGAAAACTCATTGTTGAAGTTTTGAAGATTAGGATCTGCAGCCTGCTGAGGAGTCAGCTTGCTGGTATCCAGATTAAAGATATTACCAGATGCTTTTATACCGAATGACAATTTATAATTTTCAGAAACCTGAATGGTATAAGAGATATCAGCAGACAAAGTATTGTCACTGGTAGGGCCAATTCTGTCATTTACTACGGAAAGACCTATACCTAAATTACTATTGTTGATTGGGGTGTTCAAAGAGAATGCATTTGTTGTTGGGGCACCATCTAAACCAACCCATTGGGTACGATGCAAACCAAAAATACTCATTACTCCTCTCGATCCTGCATAAGCTGGATTGATATTTACGGTGTTATACATGTATTGGGTATACTGAGCGTCTTGTTGAGAGAAACCTGTATAACACGTTAACATCAAAGCGAAAATTAAAATTTTTGTTCTCATATTTTCTATTTTTTATCCTGAGGGTTTTTCAACCCTCAGGAATTAGTAGGGTTTTTATCTAGTAAGGTATAAATATCCGTCTTTATTAACAGTCTGACCATCAGCAGTTGTATACTGAATGATGTAGAAATATGTTCCGGTAGGCAACTCTTCAGATTTGTTTACCGTTGCTCTTCCTTCGGATACTCCAACGAACTTACGGGTATTGTTGTCATACTGTTTAGTTTCGTAAACCAGTACTCCCCAACGGTTGTAAATTTCAACATTATTTGTCGGATAACAATCAAAATCTTCAAGATGTTCAATACTAAAGTACTCATTTATTCCATCACCATTAGGAGTGAAGGCATTGTGTACGATTGGCAACTGACAATCATTTACCTGACCAACAATGAATGTAACATCATATCTTACAGGACATTGACCACTATTGATAATATAACTGAACATATAATCTGCCGGAGCTATCTGGAATGGATTAAATGTACCATTAACAGCATCAAATCCTCCAACACCATTAACATTTGTCCATGTTCCGCCTGTAACACCTGTAGGTAATAATGCATTTAATGAAATGTTCTCATTAATATCATTACTTGTCTGTACACTTGGAAGTGTTATTACTTGTGTTGTTTGGGTTACATGTATGATTTGTGTTACTACTGTCACATTTCCACATGCATCAGAAACAGTCCATGTTCTTGTGATATCATACATTCCACCAACTGGCTGTGTTTGCGTTTCAGTAAATACTGGAGTACCAACAGCAGAGCAGTTGTCAGTAAATTGTAATGTAGGTACCTCAGGGATCTCACTACATGATACAGCTACTTTTGGAGCAATTGGAGTTGTCAGAACAGGTCCTGTAGTATCAGAAACGCCAATGGTTTGTGTTACAGGAGCACTATTATTTCCACAAGCATCTGTTGCTACCCATGTTCTTACTATGGTATAGTTAGAAGGACATGAACCTGCTAATATTATCTCAGTCATATTAACTGTTGCAGTACCACAATTGTCAACTGCAGTTAATACAGCAGGAGCAGGAATGTTATCACATGAAGCAGTTGTATTTGCCGGTGGAGCAACATTGAATGTTGGCGGTACATTATCATTAACACTAATGGTCTGTGATACTGAAGATGAATTTCCACAAGCATCAGTAAATGTCCATGTTCTTGTTACAGTGAACGAGTTAGGGCAAGCACCTGGTACAGTTGTATCAACTCCATTTACAGTAATTGAACCACTACAATTATCCATTGCAGTTAATGAAATCATTGCCGGAACATCACCACTACAAGCTACTGTTATAGAAGCTGGAGCTGCTGGAGCTATTGGAGCGATGTTATCAGTTACCGTGATAGTCTGAGTCTGAGGAGCCGCAGCATTAC
>CAMFLD010000271.1 GCA_945957245.1 uncultured Flavobacterium sp.
GAATAAATGGATAATCTTCTACGGGAAATAAAATAAGTTTTCATATCTATAGCATTTTTATTGTTGGACTATACAAAAATAGTTAGTTTTGCTGAACTATTTAGTTAAAATTAATTAAACAAATTTTGTGCCAAAGTATTCACTATGAGTAAGAATTTAACAAAGAGAGAAGAAGATTATTCAAAATGGTATAATGAACTGGTTGTCAAAGCGGATTTAGCCGAGAATTCAGGTGTTAGAGGTTGTATGGTTATCAAGCCCTACGGATATGCCATTTGGGAAAAAATGCAGGCAGAATTGGACAGAATGTTCAAGGAAACCGGACATAGCAACGCTTATTTTCCTCTTTTTGTGCCCAAAAGCATGTTTGAAGCAGAAGAAAAAAATGCAGAAGGCTTCGCCAAAGAATGTGCTGTGGTTACTCATTACCGATTGAAAAACGATGAATCAAGACCGGGAAAACTTATGGTTGATCCTAATGCTAAGCTTGAAGAGGAACTTATTGTACGTCCTACAAGTGAAGCGATTATTTGGTCTACCTATAAAAGCTGGGTTCAGTCTTACAGGGATTTACCATTATTAATTAACCAATGGGCCAATGTAGTACGTTGGGAAATGAGAACGAGATTGTTTTTAAGAACTGCCGAATTTTTATGGCAGGAAGGTCACACGGCACATGCCACTAAGGCAGAAGCGATAGAAGAATCGGAAAAAATGATGCATGTATATGCCGATTTTGCTGAAAATTTTATGGCAATCCCGGTTATTAAAGGTCTTAAAACCGAATCTGAGCGTTTTGCCGGAGCCGAAGAAACTTACTGTATCGAAGCATTAATGCAGGATGGAAAAGCCCTCCAGGCAGGTACTTCACACTTTTTAGGACAAAATTTTGCCGAAGCATTTGATGTTAAATTTTCAAATCAGGAAGGTAAATTGGAGCATGTTTGGGGGACTTCATGGGGAGTTTCTACCCGTTTAATGGGGGCTTTGGTGATGACACATTCTGATGATAACGGATTGGTATTACCTCCTAATTTGGCGCCAATACAAGTTGTTATTGTGCCAATTTTCAGAACTGATGAAGAGTTTGCCGCAATTTCTGCTGTCGCTAATGATTTGGCTGCGCAATTCAAAAAACTAAGAATCACAGTTAAATACGATAACAGGACTACCCAAAAACCAGGATTTAAATTTGCAGAATGGGAACTGAAAGGGGTTCCGGTGCGAATAGCCATTGGACCAAAAGATTTGGAAAACGGAACTTTTGAAGTAGCCAGAAGAGATACTTTATCAAAAGAAATCAAACCAAAAGAGGGTATTGTAGATTATATTTCAGGTTTATTGGAACAAATCCAGACAGATTTATTCAATAAAGCCTTGGATTTCAGAAATACACATATTACTGAAGTAAACTCTTTTGAGGAGTTTAAAGACGTTTTGGAAAACAAAACAGGTTTCATTTCCGCACATTGGGACGGAACTCCGGAAACAGAAGAAAAAATTAAGGATTTAACCAAAGCTACCATTCGTTGTATACCTTTAGACAGAGTGGAAGAAGAAGGTACTTGTATTTTTTCCGGAGGTAAATCTGCTGGTAGAGTGCTGTTTGCAAAAGCATATTAATAAAAATCAGAAAAAAAATAGTTGCGCTCTTGCGGGATTGAAAAATAGTTGTATTTTTGCCACCGCAATTTTAAGCAAAGATGGCCCGTTCGTCTATCGGTTAGGACGCCAGGTTTTCATCCTGGTAAGAGGGGTTCGATTCCCCTACGGGCTACTAAATTATCAGGCTTAAAATTGGCCCGTTCGTCTATCGGTTAGGACGCCAGGTTTTCATCCTGGTAAGAGGGGTTCGATTCCCCTACGGGCTACAAATTAGTTGTAAATTAGTTTTATAAAACAAAAATGAAGTGTCTCTCGTTTTTGTTTTATTAGTTAAAACCAAAGTGTTCGCCGAGGCGAATGTGGGAGGTTTTTCTTTTTTAACTAATAATTTTTATTAATTACAATTAAATTACAAGGAAATGGCAAATCATAAGTCAGCTTTAAAAAGAATCAGAAGCAACGAAAAGAAAAGAGTATTAAACAGATACCAACACAAAACAACTCGTAATGCTATCAAAGCATTAAGAATGGCTACAGACAAATCTGAAGCTGCTGCAAAATTATCTACAGTTGTTTCAATGATTGATAAATTAGCGAAGAAAAATATCATTCATGATAACAAAGCAGCTAATTTGAAATCAAAATTAACTAAACACGTTGCTAAACTTTAATCCGTTTTAGCTATACAATACAAAAAAGCACTCATTTGAGTGCTTTTTTTATTTTATGAAAATTGAGTTTTTAAATTTTCCAGCATTTCTTTAGTAACTGGTTTGGAAAGGAAGCCTATAACCGGATAGGTCTTGGACTTATTGATGTCATAAGGATCAATGGATGACGAAAGCACGATAAACCGGGTAGATTCAAATATATTAGGATAATTTTTGCTTTTATAACTTTCCAAAAATTCCCATCCATCCATTACAGGCATGTTCAAATCAAGTAGTACCAGTTTTGGGTATACAATCGAATCGTTTGTTTTCTGCTCCTCAAAAAGGCTGTCAAAATACTGTATCGCTTCTTCACCATTGCTGGCTGTAATTATTTCTTTGGCAAAATTAACCCGCTCAACCACTTTTCTGCAAAGCATGAGTGTTATCGGATCATCATCTACACAAAGTATTTTATCTAACATAAGTATTGCTTAAGCGTGCTTAAAGGTAATTGTAAAAGTAGTTCCTTTCCCAACTGTACTGGCAACCGAAATACTTCCGTTCATGCTCTCCACCTGAGATTTGACTAAATATAATCCCAATCCTTTACTATCAGGATAATTGTGAAAACGTTGGTAAAGTCCAAATATCTTATCCCTGTTTTTATCTAAATCAATTCCAATACCGTTATCCTTGAAAGTAATAATTAGATTATCATCTTCGACTTTAGTTGAAATTGTAACTTTTAATTGTCTTATCGGAGCGCGGTATTTGATAGCATTGGTCAGTAAATTTAAAAAAATACTTTCTAAATATGACTTATTTATTTCTAAAATTGAAACATCTTCCAAATCAATTTTCAAAATCGGCTTGTGTACACTGATTAAGAAGCTGAGTTGATTGAACACATTTTCAAACACTTCCTTAATCAAAACCTTCTCTTTCTGGATTGACGGGTTGTCTTTAATAATAATAACTTTAACTAAATCGTTAATAGTTTCATTTAACAAGTGAGTAGATTTTTGAAATCCGGTGATGATTTCCTTAAGTTCCGGATCTTGTATCTCAATATCGTCGATAAGATTAAGTAATCCGGTCAGATTTGATAATGGGGCTCTGAGGTTGTGCGAAGTAATGTAGGAGAATTGTTTTAAATCCTTATTGTTTTGGGTTAGTTCACGGATAAGCTGTTCTCTTTCCTTTTCTTTCTCTTTTTCCTCCGTGACATCTCTCTGAATGGAAACCCAGTGCGTATATTCACCATCTTTATTGGTTACCGGAATCATCGAAAAGTTAATCCAGAATTCTTTTCCGTTCTTCTTGTAAAAAATAGTTTCAATGAAACATTCTTTGTATTCCTGGACGGCAGTTTTGAGTTTGTCGTATTCTAAAATATCCGATTTTTTACCAAAAAACATTCCGGCCGACTTACCAATAACTTCTTTTTCCGAATAGCCCGTCATGTCAGTGAAAGCTGAGTTGACGAATATAATATTAGGAATTTCATTTTCAGAGGTGTCAATATCTGTAATCATTACAGCATCCTTAGATTGGGTAATCACCGTTTCCAATAAACGAAGTCTTTGTTCTTCTTCCTTTTGTTTGGTTACATCCTGAATAGCTCCAATCATACGAATCGATTTGCCATCAGCATCTTTAACCAAAAAGCCCCTGTCAAATACATATTTATAACTTCCGTCCGCACACTGGAACCGATATTCATCCTGCCACTTCTCTGTTTTTTGTTCCAGAAACGAATATAGTTTTACCGACATCTTCAAACTATCTTCCGGATGAATCCTGTCAAACCACCATTTGGAGGTTTTGCCGACATCTTCCTTTTTGTATCCAAAAACCCCTTGTATTCCTTTGTTCCAAATGAAACTGTCGTCATCCATTTTCCAATCCCAAATTGTATCACTCGTGGCCTTTGCTACAATGTCATAACGTTCGTTGGATTCTTTGATTTCTATATTGGTGTGCTGAAGCTTTTCAAAAATCGATTTGTTTCTAATTTCATTCTGATGCAAAATGATTTTTAAAAGGATTCCGGAAAAAACAATATAAAGAATGTCTTTAAGATAACTGTATCCCAACTGAGATTTGTTGGCATGTTCTAAAAAATAATTGGCAAATAATTTGTGGCCTAATACCGCCACAAACATTAATATAAGTACATAAATTAATGTAATTTTATTAGAATTATTTTTCATTGTACCAAATTTAGCAAATCAAAAATGAATTTGCATTATATCGATATGAAATTTTCTAAAAAAAAGCAAATGTTATGAAATTTTAAACATTCCCGGATTAGGTTTTTTATCTGAAAAATAAGTGTACCTTTGCACCCACAAAAAAACACAGATGGGATCTATCAGAAAGATTGCTTTTATTGCACACGTTGACCACGTAAAGACTACTTT
>CAMFLD010000272.1 GCA_945957245.1 uncultured Flavobacterium sp.
AATTGGATCATGTCATGATTGGCTATTATAATGACGACCCCGAAATTAATAAAGACGAAGTAGAAAGCTGGAAATGGATGAAAATAGAAGACGTTAGAACCGATATGCTTCAAAATCCTGAAATTTACACCGTTTGGTTTAAGATTATTTTTGACCAATTTTATCATTTTCTTGAAGATCATAAATTATAAAACCAATGAAAGTAACTGTTTCAAGAAAAGCACATTTCAATGCCGCACACCGATTGTACCGAAAAGACTGGTCTAACGAACAGAATGATGCAGTATTTGGAAAATGTAATAATCCCAATTTTCATGGGCATAATTATGAACTCACCATTTCTGTTAAGGGAGAAATTGATCAGGAAACCGGTTATGTAATGGACACTAAAGTACTCGCAGATTTAATAAAAGAGCATATCGAAAATGCTTTTGACCACAAAAATCTAAATCTTGATGTACCTGATTTTGCCAATCTGAATCCAACCGCTGAAAACATTGCAGTCATCATCTGGCAAAAGCTCCGAAAACATATCGACGCCGACAAGGAACTGGAAGTAGTGCTCTATGAAACACCAAGGAATTTTGTAACCTTCAATGGGAAATAATGGCACTGACAATAGGAGACAGAATACCCAATTTTTCCGGAATTGATGCTAATGGCAATCTTTTTGAAAGTAAAACAATTGTTGGCATTAAGCCGGTAGTTATCTATTTTTATCCCAAAGACAATACACGTGTATGTACCGAACAGGCCTGTTCCTTCAGAGACCAATATGAAGAATTTAAGGACTTAGGTGCTGAGGTTATTGGAATCAGTGGCGACAGTATAAAATCACACATACAATTTGCAAATAAATATAAACTTCCTTTTACCTTGATTTCCGATTCTGATAAAGAAATCAGAAAATCATTTGGAGTGCCCAATGATTATTTTGGATTGATTCCGGGAAGAGCAACCTATGTAGCTGACAAAGAAGGAATCATTCAGCTGGTCTTCGACAGTACTTCGGGTAAAATCCACATTGATAAAGCGCTGGAAATACTAAGAACATTTAAGACTTAAAATTAGTACAATGAAATTTTATCCATTACAGTTTGAACCAATTTTAAAAGAAAGGATTTGGGGAGGAACCAAATTGAAAACCTATCTTAACAAACCAATCATTTCCGATATAACCGGAGAAAGCTGGGAAATATCTACCGTTGAAGGCGATGTAAGTATTATTGCTAATGGAGAGTTAAAAGGAAAACCACTCAATGCCTTAATCAGTGAATTCCCGGAAGAAGTTCTGGGGAAAAAGGTTTATGCGCAGTTTGGCAAACAATTTCCCTTGCTTTTCAAATACCTTGATGCCCGGGAAGACTTATCTGTTCAGTTGCATCCCAATGATGAATTGGCTCTGAAACGTCACAATTCCTTCGGAAAAACCGAAATGTGGTATGTGATGCAGGCTGAACCTGATGCCCGGCTTATTGTAGGATTTAAGCAAAAATCATCTCCTGAAGAATACCTAAAACATATCAATAACAAAACGATAGTAGATATACTTGATACTAAAAAAGTAAAGCAGGGCGATGTATTTTTTCTGGAAACGGGTACAATTCATGCCATAGGAGCAGGAATAGTTGTTGCCGAAATTCAGCAGACTTCAGACATTACCTATAGGATTTACGATTTCGACAGGGTAGATGCTCAGGGAAACAAAAGAGATCTCCACATCGATTTGTCATTAGATGCAATCAATTATGAAATAGTTGAGGCAGAAAAAAAATATTCCAAAACACAAAACGTTTCTAACGAAATAATAAATTGCCAATATTTCACCACCAATTTTATTCCGCTTGATGGTGAGATAAAAAATAACAAGAACGGAGAATCATTCACAGTATACATGTGCGTGGAAGGAAACTTTCAGTTATTGGCAGATGGAAAAACCTCTGATTACCAAAAAGGGGATACTGTACTTATTCCGGCTTCCATGAAGGATTTCAGCATTTTGGGAAAAGCTAACATTTTGGAAATATACATTTCGTAGTTTATTCAAAAGATTTGATGTAATTTTGCATCGAATTTTAAAACAAAAAGAAAATGTCAAGTGTAAAAAATTTAAAAAAGGATATTAACTTCGTGTTAGGCGATATTATTGAAGCAGTATACATTTATGAAATGACTACTTCGGGAAAACCGTCTGATAAAACGAATGCAATTGTTGATGAAGCTATTGCATCTTTCGATGCTTTGATTACAAAAGTTAATGCCAAAAATGTAGAAAATAAAAAAGCACATTTTAAACAAATTAACGCCGAGTTAGAACAAACTGCTAATCAATTGGTTGAAAAAATCAACGCATTATAAGTCAAAAAAACTTTAAAAAAAGTGTAAAATATTTTGGAGAATTAATTTTCGATTTTATATTTGCACAACGAATGAGACGCCAGCATAGCTCAGTTGGCTAGAGCAGCTGATTTGTAATCAGCAGGTCGTGGGTTCGAGTCCCTCTGCCGGCTCATTTTAAAACCATCACTGAAAAGTGGTGGTTTTTTTGTTTTAAGGGCGTCCTATTTTCAAAAAAAGTTCCACTAAATCATTTCTATTCGTATATTTATCGGCTTCAAAATTTTGAAAGCACCCACAAAAAGTGTTTATAAATTATTATTAAAAAATATGTGTTCAACAAAACAAAGTGAGTTTATGCAGGAAGCGATTCAGCTTTCTATCGAAAATGTAAAATCAGGAAAAGGAGGACCATTCGGAGCCGTTATCGTGAAGGATGGAAAAATTATAGCTCATGGAGCAAACAGCGTAACTTCTACAAACGACCCAACCGCTCATGCCGAAGTGGTAGCCATAAGAAATGCCTGTAAAGAATTGGGAACATTCCAATTAGATGGCTGCGAAATCTATACCAGCTGTGAACCCTGCCCAATGTGTTTGGGAGCAATCTATTGGGCACGCCCCGATAGAATGTATTATGCCAATACCAAAAAAGATGCTGCCGATATCAACTTTGACGATCAGTTTATATATGAAGAATTAGCATTACCTTATGCTGACCGCAAACTGGAAACCATCCAAATAATGCGAGAAGAAGCTTTGGAAGCATTCCGATTATGGTCTGAGAGCATCAGTAAAATAGAATATTGATTTACCAATAACGCATGATTCAGTTTATACTAAATAACCAACTCATCAAAACCGACAAACAGGCCAGTACTACGCTTCTTGATTTTGTCCGTTATGAAGAAAACCTGCGTGGTACGAAAATTGGATGCCGTGAAGGAGACTGCGGTGCCTGCACCGTTTTAATAGGTTCTATTAAAAATGGAAAGCTCGAATATCTCAGTGCCACTTCCTGCCTTACTCCGCTGCCTAATGTCAATGGAAAACACGTAGTAACAGTAGAAGGACTGAATCTGACCGATAAACTCAATCAGGCCCAGCAGGCAATGGTAGACTGCTCCGGAACCCAATGCGGTTTTTGTACACCCGGATTTGTCAATTCGATGTGCGGTTTTGCACTTACAGCTACTGAACCAACATTGGAAAATGCCATCAGTGCCATCGATGGGAACATCTGCCGATGTACCGGTTATAAAACAATTGAACGTGCCTCTGCTCAATTAGCAGAAAAATTAAAAAAGAAAGATCAGGAAAAGCCAATGTCCTGGTTAGTTGAAAACGAATTTGTGCCTGATTATTTTCTTAATATAGAAGAAAGACTAAAGGCAATCGAATTCAAATCCTTTGACACAAACGGAATGATTCCAATTGGAGGAGGAACCGATTTGTATGTTCAAAAGCATGATGATTTGCACGAGTTTGATTTGGATTACCTTTTTGATAAAGATTCTTTAAACGGAATTTCATTCGTAGGGAATACCTGTATTCTAAAATCATCTACTACAGTAACCGATTTGATGCAAAATGAAATACTGTTGCAAACAATACCTAATTGGCACCAATACTTAAAACTACTTTCTTCAACCCCAATAAGGAATATAGCTACCATAGCAGGAAATATTGCCAACGGCTCACCAATTGGAGATTTTACAATTATACTTTTGGCCATGAAAGCTAAGTTGACACTTACCGATAAAGCCAACCAAACCCGTCAGCTCATGCTGAAGGATTTTTATACAGGATATAAGACTTTTGACAAAAGACAGGACGAAATTATTACGGAAATTAGTTTTGAACTGCCAACTAACGGTTTCAGATTCAATTTTGAAAAAGTATGTAAACGACAATATCTGGATATTGCAAGTGTAAATTCGGCCATAAGTATTTTGGCAAAAGACGGAATAATTGCAGAAGCACATGTATCTATGGGTGGAGTAGGACCTATTCCAAAATATCTTTCAGGAACTGCTGAATTTTTGGCAGGCAAAATGCTTTCAGTTGCTACTATCAAAGAAGCTGAACAAGTGCTGCAAAGTGGGTTATCACCCATTAGTGATGCCCGAGGAACAGAAGCTTACAAACGACTTTTGGGACGTCAGTTATTTTTTGGTCATTTCATTGAATTATTCCCTGAAACTATTAAAATGGAGGATTTGCTATGATCAACATCGATGCACATAATCACGTAAAAGGAAAATCTATTTATCTGGACGATATCCTGTCTCTTATACACATCTGACGCTGCCGACGATATGCAGTGTGTAG
>CAMFLD010000273.1 GCA_945957245.1 uncultured Flavobacterium sp.
AACAATCCATTGCTTATCAGCATTGGCTTTGTTCACTGAAACTGTCTTGTAGCTTAAAGTGTTCACAATAATTTATTTTAATTAAACATTCCATTCCCAATAAAGGGAGTGCAAAAGTACAATTATTTATCAATAAAGCAAGTACAGTATTTTAAATATTTTCATAAAGTTTTAATTTTCAGGTAAAATCCTTTAAATGAACAGTGTTAGCGTCATTAAAACTGTACCGTTTTTAGTCTAAAAATGATAAAGTTTTTAACAATTTTGGGATAACTTTAAATTTACCACAGAATTTTAAAGTATAAATTTTACTATTTTTACAACTTAAGCTGTTAATAAATGAAATCGAAAGCCACTTTAAAACAAATTGCCAAGGAACTAGGCGTTTCTGTCTCCACAGTTTCCAAAGCACTTAATGGAAGCCCTGAAATCAGTGAACCAACAAAGCAACGTGTTCAGGAATATGCCAAACTGAAAAATTACAAGCCAAACGTAATTGGACTTAGCTTAAAAAACCGTAAGACTAAAACTATTGGGGTAATTATTCCAAATATCCTCAACTCCTTTTTTGCCAAGGTATTCAGTGGTATTGAGAAAGTCGCTGATGAAAAAGGGTATAAAGTGATTACCTGTATTTCAAACGAATCAATTGAAAAAGAAGTCAATGCGCTTGAAATGTTAAGCAACGGAACTATTGACGGCTTTATCCTTTCAATTGCTGAAGAATCACAGAAACTTCAGAAATACGATCATTTTACCAACATCATAAATGAAGGTACGCCTATAGTAATGTTTGACCGTATTGCCGATGAAGTAAACTGCGATAAAGTAATTGTGGATGATTTCGAATCAACTGTGAATGCTACAGAACACCTGATTAAAACCGGTTGTAAAAAAATTGCCCTGCTTTCGTCCATTGACAACCTTAGTGTAGGTAAATTAAGAGCTCAAGGGTTTTACAAAGCCATGAAGGATAGCGGACTGAAAGTTGATGAGAAACTGGTAATTCTGACTAATAACAGCGAAGAGTTCAACTCTAAGATTGGTGGTTTCTTCATCAAAAACAAACCTGATGCTGTTTTTGCACTTGACGAACATGCCTCCGTAACCGGAATGAAACTCGGAATACAGAACGGATACAAAATCCCACAGGATTTATCCATCATTGGCTTTGCCGATGGCGTTTGGTCACGCCGAATGACTCCGAGTCTGTCAACGGTAAGTCAGCACGGTCCTGAAATTGGTGAAGTAGCTGCTCATTTGCTTATAGACAAACTTGAAAGTGAGGCTGACTCTTACACTTTTTCAACTACTACTGTGAAAACGGAGCTACGCCAGCGTGATTCTACAAAGAAGATACACTAAAGATAAAGTTGGTTTCCACCCGTACTTTTTTTTCCAATACAATATCCAAAGCCACAGCATTTTTTAACGCTATGGCTTTTATTTTTTCCAAATCACAGTCCTGAGACAAAATCATAAAACATTGCGTGCTGTTCGTTAGTTGATGCGGCAGTTCACAGAACAACTTTTCGAAATACTCAAACCCTTCTCCACAAAACCAAGCCTGCTGTCTTATGTTTTTAGGATTCTTAGGATAGTAAGGGGGATTAATGACAATATAATCGAAATTCTCTTTTTCCAGATTTTCAAATAAATCGGAGTAAATTGCATTTACAGCAAGTTTGTTGGCAGAAGCATTAATGTACAAAAAATCCAGAGCGGTTTGATTAATATCAGATGCTGTAACGACTGCGCCTTTCTTTGAAGCCAGTAAAGAAATTATTCCGCTGCCACAGCCTAGTTCTAAAAACTTTTTACCATCTAAATACAGCTCATCTACAAAATCCAGCAAAATCCTGGTACTGAAGGTTAGATGGGGCGGAAAAACGTCTGGGTGTATTTTAATACGGATATTTTCATAGCGGTAGGTTCTTGGTTTCCAATAATACAATTGAAGACCAAATTTTAAAAACGGATGGGTTATCTTTTTTATTAGATTTCTCATAGGGCGTTATTCCGAATAAAATCCTTCTATTTCGGGCTGGCGGTATTTCCAAAGCTTATGCAATGCTTTGATTTCATATGGGTAATTATAAATCCCTGTCTTGTAACGCCATCCTGCCGCAAAAGTCAGAATCGTCTTTTTCAATCCACGAACCCTGAAATCTGAAACTGTGGGATAATATCCGTTTAGTACGGTTTCAAAGTTCTTTATAGTATCAATCATATAAGGTTTCAGCCAAGGTGTTAGTGGATTCTTCCTTAAATCGAAGTTTTCCCAGCTTGGTGAAATCCAGTCTTCGAGTTGGGTCGGAAATGAAAATCCGGCATCAAGAATCTGCTGATACAATTCGGAACCTTCAGTTGGCACCGGACTGAAAAGATAAATGATAATCTCGGCATTAGGATTGATTACTTTAATTTCCCTGATGAAATTAATATCCCACAAAATCTGATCATAAACTTCCTTTTCGGTTTTCGCCGGCATTCCCAATACAAATGACAGTTCGGGAATAATGTCAGCATTTTTCATCCGAAGCACAAAATCCTTAATCATCTGCCCGCTTTGTGTACCGCCTTTGTTCATCTGCTTAAGTACCGCATCGTTTCCGGTTTCGGCTCCCAGAAAAATCATTTTACAGCCTGCCTTGCGCATCAATTTTAACTCATCATCGCTGTACAGGTTTATAGTATCAATTCTTCCTTCTCCCCAGTAACTAATATTATCATTCATGATAAGTTCTGAAAATTCGAGCACTCGTTTTTTGGCAGTAAAAAAATTATTGTCGTGAAATTCTACTGCATCAATCCCATATTTATCTTTAAAGTATTTTACATCTTCATAAATCCGGGAAGCAGACATTCCTTTCCATTTGGCATTATAAATGGGCACAACAGCACAAAACGAACAGGTAAACGGGCAACCCATACTGGAATGGTAGGAAAGTGTTTTGTTTCCCATAAACGTTTTGGCAAGATAGTTCCGCACCGGATAAAAAGTGTTTAGGTATTCATAAGGAAGTTTTGGTAATGCATCCTGATCCAGCAGGGCTTCAACTGCAGTTTTGACAATTTCACCTTTTTCGTTTTTATAAATCAGGTTTTTAATAAGGAAAATTGCATCTTTTTTATTCTCTTCCAATGCCTCAATCAGCGATGGAAAAGCCACGTCGCCGGGACCGTTGATAATATAATCCACCGCACCGGAATCAAGGGAGACTTTATATTGATTTGAGGCAAAATATCCTCCCCAAATAATAAATGTTTCAGGAAAAAGTTGTTTTATTTTTTTGGCGAATGGGATAGCCTGCCTCAATTGCGGCCCGGGCATGACGGTAGACCCAAAATATTTGAATTCTCCAGTTTTGAGGTAGTCCTCAATAATCTTCCAAGGATTTGCTTCAAGGTTGCCATCCACAAAAACATACTCATATTTACCATGAACAGAAGCTCCAACCTGCAAAATCGAATTGGGGATTCGATGCTTACCGTTGGCACTCCGAGGGTTAAATAAGATGATTTTGTTAGTTTTCACGATGAGCTTTAAATAAAATTAAAACAATATTCTGAGCAATGGCACTGCCACAAAGAGCTCCTGCAATACCAAAATGCAAATACAACAGCAACGCACTAAAAAAAGTGTTGACCATCACCCCTATAATTAGATTCTTTACAACAGTCTTTTCTTTGTGTAGCCTAAACAAATTTACAATATCTAAACCATAAATATAAGATGGATAAATGTACAGAAAGGCTATAAAGTAAAAAGACAACGGGAAATCTGCTTTTAAATACTGTTTAATTATAAAGTTAATGCACAACAAGGCCATGGGAATAATTAGAAGACCCATCAGAGCCAATATCTCCTTTGTCTTTTTAATTACTTTTTTATTGTTTCTGTAAATGTTTTTTGTAAATGGTGAATAGATGAAAGCTGATACCGACATTACGAAGACCATCAGCCCATTGATAATTTGATATTCGGCAAGCTCTTTTTTACTTAAAAAGCCTTCTACAATATAGACATCTATTTTAGAGGTCAAAAACCCTAAAAATGATAGCAGGAAAAATGAAAAGTAACTTTTAAAATATACTGTGTTCCGTTTTGCTTTACTCAAATCAAAATAAGTACGGAAAATAAAGAAATAAACCAATCCTCTGAAAAACTGGTAAAGACTATACAGTACCAACAATACCCATATAGTGAGGCCTAACCTAAAAAAATAAAAAAGCAGGCAAAAGCCAGTAAAACTGAACAATTCTATCAGCATTGCCTTATTGAATTCTTTGTCGAATGTAATTAAAGACTCGACCGAATGGCTTAAAAAACGTCCAATAAGCCAAATTAAAATCCATATACTAAAGGAAATCGGAAACAGTCCGAAACCAATGAACCAAAACAACAAAATAAGTGGAAATCGTGTGGCAAGATTTTCGGAAAAAAATTTAGAAATCCCTGATGGTGTTTCACTGAATTTTCGAAGAAGGTATTCTTTGTTCCCCCAATTGATTATCTGTATTGCCATCAATACAAATAAAAAAACCGAAACAAAACCACCCCAAATTTCCTTAGAAGAAAAATGAATGACCAAGAAAGGAATAACCCTGTCTCTTATACACATCTGACGCTGCCGACGATATGCAGGGGGTAGGTGGCGG
>CAMFLD010000274.1 GCA_945957245.1 uncultured Flavobacterium sp.
CAGCAATACCGACACAAAGGCAAATACGCCGCTGATAATCAGTATCCACATACTGATATTCTTGATGTTGTCATTAACCATGGTTACCAGCTGCTTGTCGTAAACCACATCGGCAATCATTTCGTTTTTACGAAGGCGGCTTTCAATTTTGGCAATCTCGGCATTGGTTACATAATCAGCTTTTAAATGAATGTCAAAAGAATTCTGAAGCGGATTCACGCCTAAAAACTGCATGAAATCCTCACCAATAACCTTCATATGTTTCTCTGCAGCTTTTTCTTTAGAAACATATTCAAAAGACTTGGCAAATTTTGCCGTCTTAAGTTCTTGGTCAAAAGCCTTTATTACAGAATCGGTTGCTTCAGTTTTGAAGAAAACAGTCATAGCAATCTCTTCCTTGAAATTATCCGATAAGCGTTTGGAATTGATGACAAAAAGCCCCAATATCCCTAACAGGAACAACACCAAGAAGATACTTACTACTACCGAAAAATAAGAGGTGAGGACCCTGCGTTTCTGAAACTTTTCAAATGATGACAACATACATGCTTTTTTGATGTGGTAAAAATAATAAAGAAAATCGTTTTTCTTCTTTATAACGTACAAACTTTTAACTTTATTATATTAAATGTAAATTTGCCGCTTAAATTTATAAAAACGGACAACTTTGCAACTTTGCAAGTTTGTGACTTTGCGACTTAATAATGAAATATTTCCACGAAAAAATCGAAGCCAAATGGCAAAAATATTGGGCAGATCATCAAACATTCAAAGCCCAACAACCATCAACCGGCAACCAACAACCTAAGTATTATGTGCTCGATATGTTTCCGTATCCATCAGGAGCGGGACTGCATGTAGGCCATCCGCTGGGCTATATCGCTTCGGATATTGTGGCACGTTTCAAACGCCATAAAGGATTTAATGTGCTTCACCCACAGGGATATGATTCTTTCGGGCTTCCTGCGGAGCAGTATGCAATCCAGACCGGACAGCATCCTGAAAAAACCACTAAGGAAAATATAGCCCGTTACAGAGAGCAGTTAGACAAAATAGGTTTCTCCTTCGACTGGAGCCGTGAAGTGCGTACGTCCAATCCGGATTATTACAAACACACGCAGTGGATTTTCATCCAATTATTCAACTCGTGGTATAATAAGGAAACCGATAAGGCAGAGCCAATAGCAACATTGACAGAAATCTTCGAAAGAAGTGGAAACGCCACTGTAAATGCAGTCTGTGATGATAATGTAAAAATATTTTTCCCATCAGAATGGAATGCTTTTTCAGAAGAGGAAAAACAACAGGTATTGTTGCAGTACCGACTGACCTATCTGGCAGAAACCGAAGTCAACTGGTGTCCGGCATTAGGAACGGTTTTGGCCAATGACGAAATCGTAAACGGCGTTTCTGAACGTGGAGGCCACCCTGTCATCCGGAAAAAAATGACTCAGTGGTCAATGCGTATTTCTGCTTATGCCGAAAGGTTATTACAGGGATTGGAAACGATCGACTGGAGCGAATCTATCAAAGAGTCTCAAAGAAACTGGATTGGTAAATCTGTTGGAGCTTCCGTAATTTTCAAGGTGTTGCTTTCTGAAACCAATCAGGAACGTCATACGATTGAAGTATTTACTACACGTCCTGATACGATATTCGGAGTAACCTTTATGACGCTGGCTCCGGAACATGACTTGGTAGCCAAAATCACTACACCGGAACAAAAAGAAGCGGTAGAAAGTTACATTGAAGCCACAGCAAAACGCTCGGAGCGTGAAAGAATGGCCGATGTCAAAACCATTTCAGGAGTATTTACCGGAGCTTATGCTGAGCATCCGTTTACAAAAGAACCAATTCCGGTTTGGATAGGCGATTATGTTCTGGCAGGTTACGGAACCGGAGCGGTAATGGCTGTTCCGTGTGGAGATGAAAGAGATTATGCTTTTGCCAAACATTTCAATATTCCGATAAAAAACATTTTCAATAAAGATATTTCCGAAGCCGCTTTTGCCGAAAAAGACGGATTCGAACTTGTAAATTCTGATTTCCTGAACGGATTGGGTTATAAAGCCGCTACCAAAAAAATCATCGAGCAGTTGGAAGCCATCCACCACGGAAAAGGTAAAACCAATTACCGTCTGCGTGATGCGGTTTTCTCCCGTCAGCGCTACTGGGGCGAACCGTTTCCGGTGTATTATGTAAACGGAATGCCACAGATGATTGACAGCAAACACCTGCCAATCGTTTTGCCGGAAGTGGAAAAATACCTGCCTACAGAAGACGGACAACCGCCACTGGGCAACGCTGCTGTTTGGGCTTGGGATACGGAAAGGTTGTCGGTTGTCAGTTGTCAGTTGATAGATCATAAGACGGTGTTCCCTTTAGAGTTAAATACCATGCCGGGTTGGGCAGGAAGCTCCTGGTACTGGATGCGGTATATGGATGCCAACAACGATGCCGAATTTGTAAGCAAAGAAGCGTTGGATTACTGGCAGAATGTAGATTTATACATTGGTGGAAGCGAACATGCCACAGGCCACCTGCTGTATTCCCGTTTTTGGAACAAATTCCTGAAAGACATTGGCTTTGCCCCAACCGAAGAACCCTTCAAAAAACTGATCAATCAGGGAATGATTTTGGGGATGAGTGCGTTTGTTTACAGAGTGATGTGGTCGATTATAAGTGGCGATGATTTTGATAATTTAAAATTGCCAAATGTTTTAGTTTCAGCTTCAAGAAGAAATGATATTGAATCATTAAACATTGAATTGAATAGGATATTGAAGAGTACTTTTCCAGAAAGAAAAGATATTGGTGTTAACAAGGTTACATTTTCTCCAATTCACGTTGACTTAGCAGTAATCAATGACATCACTAACGAATTAGATATCGAAGCATTCAAAAAGCATCCGTTATATGCCGATTATAAAAATGCCGAATTCATATTAGAAAACGGTAAATACATCGTTGGCCGTGAAGTAGAAAAAATGTCCAAGTCGAAATACAATGTGGTCAATCCAGACGACATTTGTAACGATTACGGTGCGGATACCTTACGTCTTTACGAAATGTTCCTTGGACCGTTAGAGCAGGCAAAACCTTGGAACACGGCTGGAATTACCGGAGTTTCAGGTTTCCTAAAAAAACTGTGGCGTTTGTATTTTGATGATAATGGTTTGATTGTGACTAATGACGAACCTACAGCTGACATGTATAAAACACTGCACAAAACCATCAAGAAGGTTACAGAAGATATTGAGAATTTCTCGTTCAATACTTCGGTTTCCCAATTTATGATTTGCGTTAACGAACTGGCCACTATGAAATGCCACCACAGGGCTATTCTTGAACCGTTGGCTATTCTAGTTTCGCCTTATGCACCACATATAGCTGAGGAACTTTGGAGCCAGTTAGGTCATGAAGGTTCTATTTCAACCGTTCCGTTTCCGGTATATGAAGAAAAGTATCTCGTAGAATCTGAAAAGGAATATCCGGTTTCGTTCAACGGTAAAATGCGTTTCACCATAAAACTGCCATTAGACTTAACACCACAACAAATTGAGGAAATTGTAATGGCGGATGAAAGAACAATCAAGCAACTTGAAGGAAGAACTCCGAATAAAGTAATTATCGTTCCCGGGAAGGTAATCAATTTGGTAGGATAATTTCATTAGCATTTAATATCTAAATCCCAAATTCTCCGGAATTTGGGATTTTTTTATGTAACATTTTTCAGTTTTTCCGTATAAGAAAGAAAATCAAAAAGATGAAAAAACACGAAATCCATACCATTGTGGAAAAAGCGGGATTCAGCAGTATGAAAGAAAAGCTAACCGAAAAGGTAGAACAAACACTTTCTCAACGAAAAAGCCAATGCCGGTTACGAAATCATCAGCGTCAGCTTTACGTATTATGAAGCTGCCGAACTTGTTGCTTTTATAACCATCTGCCGTTAATGACAAGCTGTCATTGTAATGAGTTTGGCTTATAATTTGATGAATTGAAAATAAAAATTAGAAATTATGTTAGGATATTATGTACTTATCGGTTTAATTGCGTTAGTCAGCTTTGCAGTAAGTTCAAGACTAAAGAGCAAATTCGAACAATACTCACACATACAGTTACGTAATGGTATGAGTGGAGCAGAGATTGCCACAAAAATGCTTCATGACCATGGGATTTATGACGTTCAGGTGATCTCAACTCCGGGACAGCTGACCGACCATTATAATCCATCGGACAAAACAGTTAACCTTAGTGAAGCAGTTTATAATCAAAGAAATGCCGCAGCTGCTGCCGTAGCGGCTCATGAATGCGGTCACGCTGTACAACATGCAAAAGCATATAGTATGTTACAATTGCGCTCGCAAATGGTACCAATGGTTAACATTGCATCAGGTCTGTCCCAATGGCTGATTATGGGTGGATTGATTTTAGGTGCTGCAGCGCATTTTGGTTTCGGTTATTATGTAGCCGTAGCAGGATTAGTGCTGATGGCAGTTGCTACGGTATTTAGCTTTATCACCCTTCCGGTAGAGTATGATGCGAGTAATCGTGCTTTGGCTTGGTTGAAAAATAAAAATATGTTGAGCCAACAGGAATATGCCGGTGCAGAAGATGCTTTGAAATGGGCAGCAAGGACCTATGTTGTCGCTGCAA
>CAMFLD010000275.1 GCA_945957245.1 uncultured Flavobacterium sp.
CTACACACTGCATATCGTCGGCAGCGTCAGATGTGTATAAGAGACAGCTTTGGAGGGTGCATAGCAAAACCCTTCAAGGACTAAAATGCGTCGGTGGACTTTATCAAAAATGACGTAATTAATAAATGGCCCTGACATAAAATCGTTTTTCATCTGCCAGGTTCCTCGGGTCTCGTAGGTTTTGTTGCCAAATAAAATAGTTTTTGAAAAATAAGGTGAATAGGCAGCTTCCGTAACCATTTCTGTGCCGGCATCTGAGCCATGGATATATGCTTTACCAATGGAGTCCCGCATTTTGATAATATCGTTTACTGCATTACCGGGACGAATACTATTCCAGGGAACCTGATAAATGATAAGGCTTGTATTACCACTGACAATTTCACTTTTGAGCCAGATGAAATTCCGTCTCCGCATCACATATTCATATTTGGAAGGAATCAGCAAGTCGATATTGAATTTCTTTCTGATCTTCTTGGTGTTGAGTAGCGAGTCCTTAAAAATTTCCTGATTGTGGACAATCTCAATCTCCCGCATTTTTTTAATAATTTCAGGGGCGTTCTTTTCAAGAAGTTCGATTATTTCAAATGAAGTGCGTCCTGAAATATGAAAGGCGTTTTGAGGTGTGGCAAATTCATTTTTCCTGAATTCAAATTTATTCTCGTTCTCCTTTTTTACAATAATGATATTGCGGCTGTCTGTGGAGAATCCTTCAAAAAGCTTAACCGGATACTGATTTATGGTAAATAAAGGTTCCTCCTGAGGAAGACCCAAGACCGGAGAGGCAAATTTATTCCGGATGCTGTCCCCTACTTCTCCATTCCAAAGCTGATCATCTATGATTACGGAAATGGTATTAATGGCTGCCGAAGATTCTTTCGGTTGCTTATCGTCTTTGAATGAGCAGGAGACTGCCATAAACGATACTAAAAGCCATAAAAAAAGGGTTTTATTCATAACTGAAATAAAACCCAAATTTATAGAAGATTTTCGGATTAACCGTTAATTCTTAATTTCATTCCTGCTTTTAAACTTTCATTTTTGATTCCATTCCATTTTTTCAAATCGGAAATGGAAACACCAGGATATTTTTTAGCAATACTGAACAACGAATCTCCTTTTTTAACGTAGTATAATTTTACTTGGTTTCTGTCGTTAGCAGCAATATTTTCTTTCTCTTTTTTAGAAGCTAATTTATTGTCATTGGTAATGATATATTTTTTACCAACGATTAATTTAGCTCCGAGTTGGATGTTATTATCTTCAAGATTATTCCAGTCTTTAATATCTGAAACGGCAACACTATATTTTTTGGCTATGTTTCCAAGGTTGTCCCCTTTTTCAACAACGTGCTCAGTTACCTTAACTTCAGCTTTAGTGGCTGTATCATCATCTGCTTCATTATTTCCTGCTAAAGATAATTTGTAACCTTGATCAACATTCAAATCTTCAAGGTTGTTCCATTTTTTAAGATCTTCCAGACTGACATTGAATTTTTTAGCAATGCTGAATAAATTATCGCCTCTTTCAACTATGTAAAAATCATCTTGTTTGTTTCCATCGTTTGAAGCAACTGCAGTATCAACATTGTTTTTATCAGCCTTGATTTCTTTTCTTACTGTAGTTACAATTCTTTCATTTTTAATGATTTTCAAACTTTTTCCGGGAGTAATATTACTTCCTTTGATGTGGTTCCATTTTTTAACTTCAGCAATGGTAACTCCGTATTTATCAGAGATTTCGCCAAGATTGTCCCCTCTTTTCACTTTATGATATTTCACAACATCTTTGAAAGTTACCACTTTCTCGTCTCTGTACATTTTAGGTGTATTTGAAGCAACTGCTGTAGTGGTTGGTTGTTTTACAGAAACGGTATCGGGTTTTACGATTCTTTTGCTGTTTGACGCTACGGCTTCAATAGTGTAGATTTTTAATTTTCTACCCATTGGCGCTTTGTTATTCTTCAGGTGATTCCATTTCTTAAGCTCGGTCATCGTTACGCCGTACTTATCTGAAATCTCACTGAGACTGTCGCCTTTTCTTACCTTGTGGTATTTAATTCTTGAAATGGTACCGTCATTGTCATTTCCTCTTGTTGCCAACATGCTTTCATACGGGCGTTCTCTTTTACTGGCTTCATATTTTACAAAGGCATAGATTTTGTCTTCATTTGAAGTAAACACCGCTACTTTATTCACTGGTAATCTCAAATAATGATTTTCTCCGGTGATGTATGGAATTTCTTCTCTCTTGTAAGAAGGATTCAGAAACTGTAGTTCAGAAACCGGAACGTCCAGTAAATCAGAAATCTGTTTGAATGTCATGGCATTTTTAACCATTACAGTATCAGTAGCAAAATGATTTGCAATGGCTCTGTCTGGTTTTATTCCGTGTTCTTTGTGGTATTCAAAGATGTACATAGTTGCCAGGAAAGCCGGTAGGTAACCTTGAGTTTCTTTAGGAAGGTATTTCCTAATGTTCCAATAGTTTTGTTTACCTCCTGAACGTCTGATTGCTTTCGCAACATTTCCGGGTCCGGAATTGTATGACGCCAAAACCAAATCCCAGTCACCAAAAATATTGTACATATTCTGCATATACTGGGTAGCAGCTTTGCTGGCTTTTAATGGGTCACATCTGTCATCAACATAGGAATTGATGTTAAGGTCGTATTGCTTTCCGGTTTGGTACATGAACTGCCATAATCCTGTTGCTCCAACTCTTGAAACCGCTCTTGGATTTAATGCCGATTCAACTACTGCCAAATATTTGATTTCCAATGGAATGTTTTGAGCTGATAGTGCTTCTTCAAACTGAGGGAAATAAAACTGAGATAGTCCCATTAATCTTTCGAAAGCTCTTTTTCTGTTTTTAAGGAACGATTTGATTACGTTTTCCAGTCCGACATTGTACTCAATATTGAAAGGAGATTTCTCGTCCATTTTCTTCAGACGCTCTTTCAGAAGTTCTGTTGGCAATTCATAATCAACTTTTTCATCTACATCAATGTTCTTGATGTCTGCAGTTAATTCATTGTATAAGTCAAGGTTTACCATTTCATTCATCCAAAGACTGTCAATGCAGGATGCAATGTTGTCATGGACAAAAGTAGCCTTGATCGAATCAAGAACTTCCTTTCGGGTTAATGGTTCTTTTTTTACTGCTGCTGTAGCTACAATGGAATCCTGTTGGGCAAAAATTGCCGTGGATGCCAATACCAGCGCCAGTGAAGTGATTTTTTTTATCGTCATAACTTTATTTTTGTAAAGTGTTTTATTTCAAATCTATAGGTTATTAATTAGATTAATAACGTGTTTTATATTCTTTTATTGTGCCGTAATTAAATTTTAACTTTTCAGTCTAAAATGGCAGCAATTCCCGGTAGTGTTCTTCCTTCCAACATCTCAAGCATGGCTCCACCTCCGGTAGATACATAGCTCATTTTATCCTCCAGTCCAAACTGCTTCACAGCGGCTACTGAATCTCCTCCTCCTACAAGTGAGAATGCTCCATTTTTAGTAGCTTCGGCAATATCTTCGCCCAATTTGATAGTTCCTTTAGCGAAATTGTCCATTTCAAAAACACCTAATGGTCCGTTCCAAAGGATCGTTTTGGATTCCAGAATTACCTTCCTGAAATTCTCCAATGATTTTGGACCTGCATCCAAACCTTGCCATCCGTCCGGTATTTCACGTACATCCACTACCTTTGTGTTCGCATCATTTGAAAATGCATCGGCAGCCACAACATCAACCGGAATATGTATTTGAACTTTCTTTTCTTTTGCTTTTTGTAAAATCTCAAGTGCCAAATCAAGCTTATCATCTTCACAGATGGAGTTGCCTATTTTTCCACCCTGAGCTTTAATGAAAGTGAATGTCATTCCACCACCTATAATCATGTGATCCACTTTGTCTAAAATATTCTCGATAACGGTTATTTTTGAGGAAACTTTGGAGCCTCCAAGCACTGCTGTTACCGGTTTAACCGAATTATTTAAAACCCTATTCAAACTGTCAATCTCCTTAGCTAAAAGTGTACCAAAGCATTTTTTGTCTGCAAAGAATTTAGCTATAATCGTTGTCGAAGCATGTGCTCTGTGAGCTGTTCCAAAAGCATCATTAACATAAATATCACCTAATGACGCCAACTCTTTGGCGAATCCTTCATCACCTGCTTCTTCCTCTGCATAAAATCGGAGGTTTTCTAAAAGCAAAACTTCGCCTGATTTTAAATCCTTTGCTGCATTTGAAGCAATTTCTCCCCTGCAGTCGGAAGCAAATTTTACATTTACACCCAGAACTTCAGCTACTTTTGATACAATATGTCTTAACGAATACTTATCTTCTTTTCCTTTTGGTCTGCCTAAATGTGACATAAGAATTACACTTCCTCCATCTGCCAGAATCTTGTCTATAGTGGGCTTTGCGGCTTCAATCCTATTGGCATCTGTAACGTTGAAATCCTCATCTAAAGGAACATTAAAATCAACTCTAATTATGGCTTTTTTGTCTTTGAAATTGAAATCGTTAAGCGTTTTCATTTAGGAATTTAAAGGGTTTGAATTCTTGCAAATATATAAAAAATTAATTTCATCGATGGTTTTCGCTCTTTTATCGATGTTTTTTAAGGAAAATTTAAGGT
>CAMFLD010000276.1 GCA_945957245.1 uncultured Flavobacterium sp.
TATCCAATTCATCAATGATTTCCTGTGTAGAAACGCCATTATATCCTTTATTCCAGAATAACATCATAACTTTATCCAAAGCTGTATCAATATCAAATCCTCTGTTTCTGGCCATATTTTTATATTTAAAATTACCGCAGTGACATTATACACTGCGGTAAAAATAATAAATTGTGGAACAATCAGTCCTATAAGGCATATTATTTAATTGGGAAAAGCAAAAAAAACTTTGCCTATGGTTTTTCTTGAGGCTAATGCTTCGAAGGCTTCTTTTGCTTCTTCGATTTTGTATTCATGATCTGCAAAAATTTTAATTTTACCGGAACTTATTATTGTAACAAATTCAGGTAAGCTTTCAGCGATTTTTTCGATTGGTAGGGCAGGGTTGGCGAACCCAGTGAGAGTTTGATTTTGCCAGATTAATTGACGAATTTGTTCGGTACTAATAGTATCATTGTAATTCTTGGAGCCAAAAAGGATGATTTTTCCATTTGGTGCTGCTAGTTTAAAACTCTCTTCACCAATTTTACCCAGTAACATTTGTAATACAACATCAACACCTTTGCCATCCGTAGCTTCTTTGATTTGTTCAGACCAGTCAGCTGAGGAATAATTAATAACAACATCAGCTCCGAGAGATTTGACTAAAGCTAGTTTATCTTCTGAACTGGCCAACGCAATAACTTTTTTTATGCCAAAGTGTTTGGCCAACTGTACTAAATAAAGACCCACACCACCGGCGGCAGCTTGTATTAAAATGCTTTCAGGAGCAGTAGGCAGGACCAAATACTTAAGCATAGTATAAGCAGTCATTCCCTGAATAGGAATTGTAGTGGCCTGTCCATAAGTTAACCCCGCTGGTATCGGAATTAATGAATCTGCTTTGGCAGTACTATACTCAGCAAATCCACCACTTACCGAAAAACCGGTTACTTTGTCTCCAACTGCTGCGTTTTTTACATTGGTTCCGATTTCGATTATTTCTCCTGCTACTTCAAAGCCCATTACGAATGGGAGTTCTTTGCCAAAGGTTAAGTAGTTACCCTGTATTTGCTCCACTTCGGCATAGTTGATTCCGGCAGCTTTAACTTTGATTAATACTTCATCTTCCTGTAGTTTTGGGATTGGAATGGTTACCAGTTCCAGGCTTTCAACTCCATTGAAACCTGTTAATTGAATTGCTTTCATAATTTTTAAATTTTATTATTAAATGGACTAATTAGTCCAAAATAAATTCTAAAAAAAAGACTCATAAACTGAATCTTTTTTATAAATCCTTTTTATAATGGACTAATCGGTACAAATATATAAATAATTTAATAATACGAACCGATTAGTCCAAAATAAATTATTTTTCATTAATAGTATAGACTTTTTTACTGGTAGTAATTATAAAATCAATGGATTGTCTGCCGGGGCCTTCTAAAAGGAGGAAAAGGCAGGTCAGTATCTGAGCATAATCAGATCGGATCTCGTGGAATACAGCCCAAATTCCCATTTTTGGCGGAGCCGGAGGCATAGGCAAAGGACTCGTTCCATAATAGAGCGCAATTTTTGTAGTTAGTACGGCTACAATCATCTGCACTATAAAGTAAAAAGAAACGATTCGGGTTAAAAGACCAAAAAGTAACAGCAACCCTCCGATGATTTCACCAACAGCTATTATATGCGCTAAGGTTTCGGGGTTTGGGAATCCCAATTTTGTGAACCTTCCTACTCCCTGATTAGGATAAACAAATTTGAGTATTCCTTCCCATAGAAAAACACTCCCGGCCATAAGACGTAACAAAATAATATTTGACTGCCCGGTTACCGGCGGATTTAAAAACCAATCAATACTTTTTTTCATTTTCTTTTATTTTAAAGATTAATATTAGCCAAAACTCTTTTTTTTAGCCTGACGGATAAAAAGATTTACATTAAGGGGAATTTTTACTTGATTATGTATTAGATTATCATGGAATAAGTTCTATTGATGTAATAAAATTTTATCCCCGGGTGGTTTATTTATCTTTGAAAAAAATAGGAATGAAGGCTAATTCGTTTAAATACCATCTGCTTTTTTGGATTCTGATTTACGCATTATGGGTTTTTGCGTTCCATGCTTATTCAGTTTCAATTACCAAGACACTTACGGTAGAATTTTGTTATTTGCTTTTTATTACGGCGGACTACTATACCATCAGTTGTTATATTGTGCCAAAGTTTCTGCAAAAGAAACGATACGGCTTGTTTATTATAGTAAGCTTATTTATTACTGCCATTTCTGCCTTACTGAGATCCTTATTGGCTGTTCAGATGAACTACTATTTTTTTAAACCCGGGGCAGTTTTAAATTTTACCGACCTGTATATAAATTCTTTTTTATACATATTATTCTGGGTTTTATTGATAACAGTGGGCAGGATGTTGATTGACAGTATGCAGCAGCAACATAAATTAGAGTTTTTTGAAACGGAAAAAACAAAAAACGAATTGAATTATCTGAAAGCCCAGATAAATCCTCATGCTTTGTTTAATTCCCTTAATACAATTTATGGTCATATCGACAGGAAAAACCAAATGGCCAGAAATATTCTCCTGCAATTTTCCGAACTGCTGCGTTATCAATTATATGATTGCAGTGCCGATAAGATTATTCTTGAGAAGGAGGTTACCTATTTAAAGAACTATATTGCTTTTCAGCAATTGCGGAAAGACAATAACTTGGAAGTAAACTTAGTACTAAATGTATCGTCAAACCACTTGAAAATTGCTCCGCTTATGTTGGTCGTTCTGCTTGAAAATGCTTTTAAATTTGTCAGTACTTCTTCTGATACAAAAAATAGCATATTAATAAAAATAGAACTGATTGGAAATAATTTGCACACTACAATAAGGAATACGATTGACACTGCTCTTAATTTAAGGTCAGATTCTGAATCAAAAGGGATTGGACTTATCAACCTAAAAAGAAGGCTGGAATTATTGTATCCCGGTCAATACAAATTTACTGCGGGTCAGACCGGTAATGAATATATAACAAATTTAACTATCGATTTGTCATGAAGTTAAGATGTATCATAATTGATGATGAGCCTATTGCAAGAAAGGTTTTGGAAGAATTTATCGAAGATATTGATTTTATGGAATTGGTCGCACAGGCTGAAAATCCACTAAAAGCTTCCCAAATACTTGATTCGGATGATATTGATGTCATATTTTTGGATGTAACCATGCCCAAAATTTCCGGAATTGATTTCCTGAAAAACACAAGGACATCAGCTACAGTTATTA
Organism: uncultured Flavobacterium sp.; assembly: GCA_945957245.1. Taxonomy (GTDB): domain Bacteria; phylum Bacteroidota; class Bacteroidia; order Flavobacteriales; family Flavobacteriaceae; genus Flavobacterium. The sequence goes on from CAMFLD010000276.1 coordinate 3,277, forward strand.
TGACAACCGCTTATACAGAATTTGCTGTGGAAGCATTTGGATTAAATATTCTGGATTATTTGGTAAAACCCATAGCTTTTGATCGATTCCTTAAGGCTTGTCTGAAGGCCAAAGAAGTTGCAGTTACCAATGAACAGTTACGCTCAGGCCAGCAACCAATAGCTGAAGACAACTATTTTTTTGTTAAATGCGACAATCAGATTGAAAAGGTATACTACAACGATCTGATATATGCTGAAGCAATGCTTAACTATGTTATGCTGCATACTTCTACAAAGAAAATGATGGTTTACATTACAATAAAGAGCTTAGAAAACCAATTGCCCGAATCAATTTTTGTAAAAGTGCACAAATCGTTTATTGTAAATCAAACTAAAGTGCAGAGTATTGAAGGCAATATACTTGATATGGGAAAAGCCAAAATAACAATCAGCCAGAATTTAAGAGAAAAAGCTTTGCAGCAGATTATTAGGGGTAAAATGCTTAAAAGATAAGAGTGCCTTTTTCAATGGTTAAGGAAAATGTAGGTTAATGTAAAATAGCTGACATTTTGATTTTTGCTTCGGCTATAAATTTGCATAAAACTTAAATTTTTTAAAAAAATGAAAAAGACAATTTTAATGTTAGCCTTGGTATTTAGTACCTTTTTGTCCCATGCACAAAGTACCGAAGTATTCAGTAACAAGAAAGGAGCTGTTAACGGTTATGATGTTGTAGCTTATTTTACAGAAAGCAAACCTGTGGTTGGAGATACAAAATATTCAACCAAGTGGAAAGAAGCAACATGGTATTTTGCTTCAAAGCAAAATTTAGAAGCTTTCAAAGCAAATCCTGAAAAGTATGCTCCGCAATATGGAGGTTATTGTGCTTATGGAACGTCTCAAGGGCATAAAGCACCAACTGACCCTGAAGCATGGACCATAGTTGATGGAAAACTGTACTTGAATTATAACAAGGAGGTCAAAAAGAAATGGAATAAAAACCAAAAAGAACTTATTGAACAAGCCAATTCGGAATGGCCTAAAATAAAAGATGTTAACGAATAAAACCCATTAAAAATCCTTTTGTCCTTTTGTTTCAAAAGGATTTTTTTGTTTCCGGCAATCTGTGTTAAATCAATTAATGAAGATAATTAAATCTATGAATCAAGATTTCTCTGTTCTGGTAAAATATATTTCCCGACATATCCAGTTAACACCTGAAGAGGAAAGCTATTTTTGTTCATTACTTAAACTAACTTATGTTAAGAAAAAACAATTTATAGTTCAGCCCAATTTTGTGGCTAATTACAGAAGTTATGTTTTAAAAGGTGCAATGCGGGCTTACATAATTGACCCAAAGGGACAGGAGCACAC
>CAMFLD010000277.1 GCA_945957245.1 uncultured Flavobacterium sp.
AGCAGTAGCAACTGCGAGACTTGTGTATATGGATATGGGTAAAGTAAATGATTATGCAGCATGGGTTAGAACTTTGGATTTCGTAGAAGTTACAGATGCCGATTTAGATAACGATACTTATGAAGCAGCCGAAAAACAATACCTGCAAAACAATACCAAACAGGCTATTACCAGTCTGAGTGGTTATGTATCGCAATTTCCAAACGGAATCCATGCGTTGAAAGCCAATTTCTATTTAGCACAGTCGCTTTATGCTGATGGAAAGGAAGCTAATTCGGTTCCGAATTATGAATATGTAATCAGTAAATCAAGGAATGAATTTACAGAACAGTCTTTGGCACGTTTAGCAGAAATCCATTTAAAGAAAAATGATTATGCTAAAGCAGTTCCGGTGCTTCAGCGTTTGGAAACCGAAGCCGATTTTCCTCAAAACGTAACCTTTGCCCAAGCTAACCTAATGCGGGCTTACTACGACCAGAAAGATTATCCAAATGCGGTAGTTTATGCTGATAAGGTGTTGGCAAATCCAAAAACCGATAATAAAATCAAAAGTGATGCCCAGATCATCGTTGCACGGTCCGCTATCAAAGCAAATGATGAAACCAAAGCAAGAACCGCCTACGCCAAATTGTTGACGATAGCTAAAGGTGAGCTGGCAGCAGAAGCACTATACTATGATGCTTATTTTAAAAACAAGGATGGTAAATATGAGGATTCCAATAAAACTGTTCAGAAACTGGCTAAAGATTATTCAGGATACAAATATTTTGGAGCCAAAGGACTTATTGTAATGGCGAAAAATTATTATCAGTTAAAAGATAACTTCAGCGCCACTTCTATTTTAGACAGTGTAATCAAGAATTTTAAAGAATTTGATGATGTAACAGAAGAGGCTCAGGCCGAATTGAAAGTTATCAAAGGAGAAGCAGCTAAAACGAATTCATCATTAACGGAATAAGCCCAAAGAATCTAAAATCATGAAAAATTTAAAGAATATATCAATAATAACAATTCTTTGTGCAGCCCAAATTTCGCTGGCGCAAAAGAAAGATGAAAATATCGGGACTGAGGTGGTAAATGTTGTCAAGCCTTATACTCCCTCCATTTCGGATGCATTTAAAGTAAAAGAGACTCCAACTTTGGACGATGAGGAAACTTCCAAAAAAGAAAACATTCAGTACAATATTTTTTCGTTTCCTGTAGCTTCCACTTTTGCTCCTGCAAAAGGTAAAGCAGCGAATGTAGATAAAAGCCCTGAAGAGAAAATATTCAGCAACTACCTTACACTTGGAGCAGGGAATTACGGAACTGTAAATGCTGAGCTTTTTGTAACCCAAAATATCAGCAACACCGATTACTTTGGAGGTATGCTGCGTCATAATTCTTCACAAGGTGGAATTAAAGATGTTTATCTTGATGACAAATTCTATAATACTTCCCTGGATTTAACTTACGGAAGCCGCAAAAAGGGAATGAACTGGAATGCTGACATGGGTTACCAACACCAAATTTACAATTGGTACGGAACCTTTCCGGGAACTTTAGATGATGCAACTCTTGCTTCGATCAATGAGCAGCAAACCTATCAAACATTGTATCTCGGAGGAAGATTAGGATTGGATAATATCCTAAAAGAAAGCTCTGTTAAATTTACACGTTTTTGGGATGCTTATGGTTCGGCTGAAAACCGTTTTGTAGCGAAACCATCATTGGAATTTGATGTTGTTGAACAAAAAATTAAAACCGATTTTGTCTTGGATTATATCAGTGGTTCATTTGACCAAACGTTTAACGGAGGCGGTTCTTATAAATATGGATTTACTAATTTTGGATTCCAGCCAAGCATCCGAATCAACAAAGGTGATTTGTCAATGAACCTGGGAGCAGCATTTTTCTATAGTTCAGCACAAGAAGGCGGAAAAAGTAAGTTCTTTATTTATCCACAGGTTACAGGAGCTTATAAGGTTGTAGGTGATCTAATGATTTTCTATGCAGGTATTGAAGGAACATTACATCAAAATTCTTATCGTGATTTTGTACAGGAAAATTTCTTTGTATCACCAACGCTGGCAGTGGCGCCAACCGATCAGAAATTTGATGTATATGCCGGTTTAAAAGGAAAATTAGCCGGCAGTGTAAGTTACAACATTCGTGGATCCTACAAAAATGAAGATGGAAAAGCAATGTATGTCAATAACGGTTATGAAGCGGGTGTAGCTTTCGAAGGATTCAATTATGGTAATTCATTTAATGTAGTTTATGACAAAGTTAAAACCCTAAGTTTCTTTGGAGAACTTAAAGCCGATTTCTCTAAAAATGTTTCCTTTGGAATCAACGGTACTTTCAGCAGCTATAATACAGATGTTGAAAAAGAAGCCTGGAACCTGCCAGCGATAAAACTAGCAACGACACTTGATGTGGATATTACAGATAAATGGTATGCAGGAACAAGTTTGTTCTTTGTGGGTGATAGAAAAGATTTTGCCCATTTTGCCTCATTAGTAAATCCGGTTCCAACTGATGAAGTTGTGACTTTAAAAAGCTATTTTGATTTAAACGCACACGTAGGTTATAAATTCAGCGACCGTTTGACATTCTTTCTTAAAGGAAACAATCTGGCGAATCAGGATTATCAAAAATGGTTGAATTATCCTGTTCAGGGCTTACAGATTTTAGGCGGAGCAAGTTTTAAATTTGATTTTTAATTAAAAACAAATCATTAAAAAATTAAGACTTCTTAGATTTGTAGAAATTTAAGAAGTTTTTTTATATCAAAGAAGTTCAAGATGTCCCTAAAAAAACAAATTCTTTCCCGTTACAAAGAAATGCTCCAAGACCGCATTGATGTTTTTCAGGATATGATTTCCGGCCTCACAGAAGATGCGCAAAACGATGCTAAAGGTTCCGCCGGCGATAAGCATGAAACCGCTTTGTCAATGATGCATTTGGAGCAGGAAAAACTAAACCATAAACTAACCGAAATAATAGCTCAAAAGGCTGTTATTGATAAAATTAATGCCTCACAAAATCATAAGGTTGTTGGGATGGGAAGCTTGGTTAAGGCAGGCGGAATGGTACTTTTTGTTTCTGCAGCCTTACCTAAAATCAATATTGAAGGTCAAAATATTTTTGCAATTTCACCACAATCGCCATTGGGTAGCAAATTGATAGGAAATCAGGCAGGCTATTCCTTTGATATGAATGGAAAACCCTATACGATTGAAAGTGTTATCTAAACAACCTGAATTGATACAATTTATTACGACTTAAAAAATATTGTAGCGAAGTTTTCATTACTCCAATTCCGTATTTAATACTTCTGGTGAAATTAATCGATGAAGCTTCTTCAAAATACTTTGTAGGGCAGGTGATTTCGGCAATTTCAAATCCCTTGAAAAAGGCCTGAGCCAGAAATTGATTGTCAAAAATAAAATCATCCGAATTATTGTTAAAGTCTATCTGTAGTAAAACTTCTTTAGCATAAGCTCTGTAACCGGTATGATATTCCGAAAGCTTCTGATTCATCATTATGTTTTGAAACAAAGTAAGGAAACGATTGGCTATATATTTATAAATCGGCATTCCGCCTTTGAGGGCGCCTTTGCCTAAAATCCTGGAGCCAATCACTATCGGATAAACATCATTGGCAATCAGATAGCACATAGAATGAATTAATTTGGGCGTATACTGATAATCGGGATGGAGCATAATAATAATATCAGCGCCCAATTCCAGTGCTTTATTGTAGCAGCTTTTTTGATTGCCGCCATACCCAAGATTTTTTTTGTGTCTAATGATGTAAGTAATGCCAAGTTGCTTTGCAATTTCGGTAGTATTGTCATTACTGTTGTCATCAACCAGGATAACATCGTCAACAATGTCAAAAGGAATTTCGTTATAGGTAGAAACCAACGTGTTACCGGCATTATAGGCAGGAAGTACAACGATTATTTTTTTATTATTGATCATTGGCTCTTTTTAATCTTTCGTAAATATAAGTTTCATTCAACGATATCGCAATTATTTCAATCTATAAGTTGCTTTTTATTTTTACACCATTATACTATTATATTTATCGTAAAAATTAAAATATAGTTATAAATTGTAATTAAATTTTAAATTATATTTTTCATTTATAACTATTATTACATCTTTGCCCTATCAAAATAAAATTATAAAGAATATGTGCGGAATTGTGTGTGCATTCGAGTTGAAGCAAAAAGCAGAAGTGTTAAGACCAAAAGTATTGGAGATGTCAAAAATCATCCGTCACCGTGGACCGGACTGGAGTGGGATTTTTAGTAATGAAAAGGCCATTATGGCGCATGAACGCTTGGCAATAGTTGATCCTGCTTCGGGAAAGCAGCCTCTGTTCAGTGAAGACAAAACATTAGTTTTAGCTGCAAATGGCGAAATCTACAACCACAGGGATTTGCGTAAACAATTTGAAGGCAGATATAAATTCCAAACCGAAAGTGACTGCGAAGTTATTTTAGCTTTATACAGAGAAAAAGGAGTTCATTTTATTGATGAAATGAACGGGATTTTCGGTTTTGCTATTTATGATGTTGAGAAAGACGAGTATTTTAT
>CAMFLD010000278.1 GCA_945957245.1 uncultured Flavobacterium sp.
GGCAAGGACAGAATAAAGTGTTTTCATGTCTTAAGTTGTTTAGGTTATTTGGTAAAATTAGTCCTATTTTAGCCGTTATGTTTTATATAATTTTAACAATTGATTATATAATTCTGTTATATGGCTGAACATCAACATTTTTTAATTCATAAACCCCACGGCTATTTAAGTCAGTTTATTTATGAAAAAAAGCGTCATAAAAAGCTTTTAGGGGAGCTGTATGATTTTCCCGAAGGGATAATGGCTATAGGAAGGCTGGATGAAGATTCGGAAGGCTTACTGCTTCTGACTACAGATGGAATGATGAGTGAACTGGTTCGGAGTAAATCTGTAGAAAAAGAATATTACGCCCAGGTTGACGGAGTAATTAACGATAAAGCTATAGAAAAACTTATGGATGGAGTAGAAATCGGATTCAAAGGCATTCGATATACTACTAAAAAATGCAAAGCCGAAATACTAAACCAACTGCCTGAATTCATTGGCGAAGGTCGAAAAATAAGAAATGAGCGTCATGGTCCAACTTCGTGGATTTCCATTACCCTGACTGAAGGTAAATTTCGTCAGGTGAGAAAAATGACAGCTGCAGTAGGATTTCCGACCCTAAGATTGGTTAGGATACGTGTTGGAAACCTACATTTGCAAAACCTTAAGGCAGGAGAGGTAGTAAAGGTTAAAACACTCCAAGTCTAAGTTGATCATAGTTAAACCGAATAATTTATGCTGAATATTGTTTTAGTAGAACCCGAGATCCCAAATAATACAGGAAACATAGGGCGTTTGTCTGTAGGCACCGAAAGCCGGCTGCATCTGATTCATCCCTTCGGATTTGTTATAAATGACAAGAACCTTAAGCGTTCCGGATTGGATTATTGGGTGCATCTTGATGTGACCGAATACCAGAATGTGGACGAATGGTTGATGAAAATAAAGGACAAGTCAAGGGTTTTTCTTATGAGTTCTCATGCAACAAAATCAATTTATGATGCTGAATTTCAGGATGAGGATTGGTTGGTTTTTGGGAAAGAAAGTGTGGGATTGAGCAAAGAATTTTTAGCTTTGTTCGATAACCACCTCACGATTCCGATGTCAAATTTAATCAGAAGTTATAACATTGCTAATTCGGTGGCATTTGTAGTTGGAGAAGCGAAAAGACAAATAAGAGTTAGATGATATGAAAAACTGTCTGACTTGGAAAATACACCATAAAAACTAAAACCTATGAAAGTATATGTGCCGGTAAATAAAGCTGTACAGAGAGGAAGATTGACCGTAAATCTGCTGGGAGCTATAATTTTTTTAATCGTACTCTTGGGAATTCCAAGTATAGTTTTGCAGTATACCGAAACAACTTGGATTATGATAACAGCCTGTGTCATTGGATTCGCTTTAGGGTTTTTATTAGGCTGGATTTACTCGGGGTTTGCTGTAGTAAGATGGAAAATATGGGCTTATGAAAATGTTCAAAACCTTCATGAACTTAAGCAAAAGGCAATCGTTGAAAAGGTAATCTACCCTGATGGACATTGGTCAGAAAAATTAAACTTTGCCTCTTACGAGCAGCGACAGAAGTTAAAACAGCTTGAAAAAAGGTTTTCAGAAGAAGATAAATACCATGATGATTTGGAAGTGTCCAAAGAAACTGCAATTTTTATTTCGAAAAGAAATATACTGTTCATGACTGTTATTGGGGTAGTAATTCTGGGTGTTGCGATATACAGGTATTTCCATCATGCGGAATCGAATGCTTTAATGCTTGCTCTGTTAAGTCTACTTTTTTTTGGTTTAGCTTTTAATGATTACAGAAAAAAGGAACCTCAAATACTGATTAGCAATAACGGAATCAAATTATACAAAAAAGAGTTGATGCTTTGGGAATACATAACCAACGAACATATCGAAATAATTCGGGGGCATGAAAACCATAAAAAATATTTTGTTTTGGACTATAAAGGGAAAGAAGTAAAATTCCTAATCAATAGTATTGAAATCAGTATTGATGAGTTCGAACATTTGCTCAGGGTTTACCGATTACGATTCAATAAGAATGAGAATGGATAAATAGATCAGGGTAGGTTTTTGAAACTGAATTTTCCTTTTTCCTTATCGAAAAAAAGATTCTCATCCTCAAAAATTGTATCGAAAACTCCATCTGATATTAAACTGCACGGATCGCCTTCCTGAACTTTTTTTTCGGTCATAACAATCATTCGGTCTGACAGCTGAATGGCCAAATCAATATCGTGCGTGGAAAAAAGAATACATTTATTGGTTTCCCGGGACAACTTTTTAAGCAATCTGAAAACCGAAATTTTATGTGGTAAATCAAGATGTGTAGTAGGTTCGTCAAGAATAATCAACGGTGTGTCCTGAGCGAGAGCCCTGGCTATCAAAACAATCTGCAGTTGTCCGTCACTGATTTCATAATGCTTTTTGTCAATCAGATGTTCAATTTGTGTAAGTGCAATAGCCTGATTAATTTTTCCCAAATCTTCATCAGACAATTTTCCGAGCCAATTGGTGTAAGGTTGCCTTCCTAAAGCAATCAATTCGAAAACTGTAAGATTGCTCGGGGGCAGCTTTTCAGTTAATACGAGGCTTAAATTTTGAGCCATTTCCGAAGGCGAATAGGAGCCAATCTCTTTATCGTTTAGAATGACCGTACCTTCAAGCGGTTTCTGTATACCGGTAATAGTGCGTAAAAGGGTGGATTTTCCAATTCCATTGGCACCCACGAGTACAATAAGTTGTGCGCTTTCTAAATCCAGATTTAGATTTTGTGCAATGGTGTTCGTATGGTTTTTGGATTTATACCCGATACTCAGCCTCTTTGTAGACAGTATTTTTTTGTTCAATTCCAAGTATTACTGAATAACGATAGTAAATTGCTTTTTAGTGGTATCATTCCCAAAACAGATTCTGTTTCCGTCATTCCAAAAACCTCCGTCAAGGTTATAATTATCAGGTGGGTCAACAGTTAGTTTGACCTCAAAAGTAAAACTTCCTGCCTGCGTTGGAGTACCTGTAAAATATACTTTTCTTCCCTGCTCATGATAGGTCATTCCCGGAGGAAGGTTGCCATTTACCGAAAAATAATAATCATAAGCGTTATCGTTAGGATCATTGGTTACATCAGAATCTATAAAATCACTATATGGATGTCCAACAGTACCATTAACAAGAGTTTTGGAATGAATATCAGGTCTTGCGCTGGCAACGCAATCCAATAATTCGGAGCAGCCCGACATTGTCAAAGACAACAGGATACATAACAACGCATAAAAGCTGGTAGTATTTCTCATCTGGCAATGATTTAAAAGATTGATAACAAATGTACTATTTTATTGCTAAAGCATCAAACAAACCTTTTTATCAACTTAGGCTTTTTTTTCTGACAATCAGCCAGATTACTATTGGAGCTCCTACAATAGACGTTATGGCATTTATAGGCATTGTAAAATCAAACCCCGGCATTTGCGAAACGGCATCACATAACAGCATGATAATTGCACCTATAAAAAGTGTTCCAATGAATAGGCTCTGATGATTGCTTGTTTTGACTAAAAGTTTTACCAAATGCGGAACTGCGAGACCAATAAAAGCAATAGGACCGGCAAAGGCAGTAATACTTCCCGCCAGTATGCTGGTGGCAAATATGATGATGTAACGGACTTTTTTGATGTTCAACCCCATGCTTTTGGCATAGTTTTCACCTAACAATAATGCATCGAGCGGTTTTAGGGAAATGATACTCAAAAGTAATCCTGTCAGCGTACATGCAGCCAAAATTGCAATATGCTGCCAGGAAATATTTCCGATGCTTCCCATGGACCAAAAAGTATATTTCTGCAATTGTTCAGCTGTACTGAAATAGCTGAAGATGCTAACAATGGCACTGGCAAAACTGCTAAACATCAATCCAACAATCAGTATGGACATGGTATCCCGAAGACGTTGCGATACAATTAAAATCATTAGTAAAACCATCATGCTTCCGATGCATGAAGCGAGAATTATTCCGTAGGGTGATAATAAAAAATCCGAAAGAAAAGCAGGTACCAATCCGGCACCAAGAATTACAAACGCAACGCCTAAACTTGAACCTGAACTTAATCCAAGCACATAAGGTCCGGCCAGTGGATTCCGAAATAAGGTTTGCATCAGCAAACCGGAAACAGAAAGTCCAACACCCACAAGAATGGCTGTAATAGCTTTTGGCAAACGGAAATTGAGTATGATATAATCCCAGGTTTCTTTTGAAGCTCCACTGCCAAAGAGGCTTTTGAAAACTTCTTTTATTGGAATAGTAACCTGACCTAATGAAATATTCATGATTAATGCCATCACCATCAGTAATGTTAAACCTGAAAATAGTAGGGCATTTTTATTTTTATTCATGAATCAAAACAAGATTTCCGGTTAGTATAATTTTTCAAAAAAAACAGGAACATATCCGGGAAGTAATTCGGGGTGCAGGATTTTTACCAAATCTTTTAAAACCAAATCCGGTCGGTTAGGTGCCAATTCGTAATACAATATACCTCCGGTTTTTCCTTTTTTCCGGGTAAAAGTATAAACG
>CAMFLD010000279.1 GCA_945957245.1 uncultured Flavobacterium sp.
GTATTATGTTGTTACATCGGACTATCTTTCCAATGGAGGTGATAACATGATTTTCTTCAAAAAAGGAACAGAACAATACAATTTAGATTATAAGCTAAGAAATATTATCATTGATTATTTCGGGCAAAATAAAATCATTACAGCAAACAAAGACATTAGAATCAGCAAAGAATAAACTTATTTACTGCTTATAAATTAAATATTTACACAGATGAAAAGAAGGGATTTTATACAAAACACAGCGTTAAGTACAGCTTTTATTGGACTTGGCGGATTGTCATTAAGCAGTTTTAAATCTGCTGACAGCAAGCATCTGACGATTTTGCATACTAATGATGTACATAGTTATATTGACCCCTTCCCTCCTAACCATCCCAAGAATCCCAATATGGGCGGCGTAGCAAGAAGAGCTGCCTTGATAGAAATGATACGAAAAGAAAATCCTAATGTTTTGCTGCTGGATGCCGGAGATATTTTTCAGGGGACGCCTTATTTTAATTACTATGGCGGGGAATTAGAGTTCAAGTTGATGAGCATGATGAAATACGATTTGTCTGCCATTGGAAATCATGATTTTGATAATGGAATTGAAGGTTTATACAAACAATTGCCCAATGCAACTTTTGAATTTGTATCAGCTAATTACGATTTCAGTAATACCATCATGGACGGTCACGTAAAGCCCTATAAAATATTAAATAAAGACGGCATCAAAGTTGGTGTTTTTGGTTTGGGTGTTCAGTTGGACGGACTTGTAGACAAAAGAAACTCCAAAGAAACTGTATATAATGATCCTGTAGGTATTTCCCAGGACATGGCACGAATCCTGAAGCATGAAAAGAAATGTGATTTGGTCATCTGCCTATCTCATATTGGTTACAAATACAAAGATGAACCGGACAAAATATGCGACGTAAAGTTAGCCGGACTTACCAAAGACATCGATTTAATCATTGGAGGACATACACATACATTCCTTGATAAACCAACCATTTTGAAAAATGCTGACGGAAAAGATGTGATGGTAAATCAGGTAGGATGTTACGGTATCAATCTTGGAAGAGTCGATTTTTATTTTGACAGCGATGCTTCGAAAATTGCCTCAGGAAAATCCATTATTGTCAGTTGATTTTTCTGCAGTGATAATATATTTATAAAACGAAAAGAAAGCTAACGAATTGAGCGTCATTGCCAATGGACGGAATAATTCTTCAAATTCGTTTACCAAAAAGTATTTTTCAATAAACACTACAAACTGCAGCATTACAAAAAGCAGAGCACTAATCAGCAATATAGAATTCTGTTTGTTATCATTCATTACATAACTAGACAGTGCAATCCCGGCAAATAAGGAAATCAATAGGTTTTGAAAAATCAGAATGTAAACACTGTTTTCGGGTATTTCCAGGGTTTCTGAAAAGAGGTAAAAGAAAATTAACAGAAAAGGTGCTGTGGCAATTATTATCGGAATATAATCTTTAACTTTTTGACTGACCAATATTAGGTAAACAACTAAAATCCGGTGCACAGTAAATACCAATATTCCATAAAATAAGCAGGTTGGCGTATTGGGTATAAAAAGCAGATTCGTCACGCTGGAAAGTATCAAAGCTATCACAAAAACCGAGCTTTTTTTATCAGATTCCAGAAAATACATCAGGATTAAACAAAACGGAAGCACCGGTTTCAAAATGCAAATGGTTGGTTGATGTGCAAAATATTCTGAAACAACTTCAAAGAAAGCAATCACAAAATACAGTACAGTTAAAATCTTCAGTATTTTAGGTTTTTTCCGCATTGTTATTCAGTTAAATTATTAATTACTTCATAACGTTTGTTCTTTTCTGTGCTGAACATATATTTTGTCAACAGGTATTGGCCTAAAACAAACAATACCATTGCCAGTGACTGGAGTTTATTTACTTCTTCAAAATAAAATTTCAAAAGAAAAATGAACTGATTGAAAGCCATAAACATAGTACTTATAAGCAATAAGGTATTGGATTTGGTAGAAACCATAATGAAATTACCTAAACTAAACCCTCCAAGAAAAATAGTGAAAACGCCCTGCAATAAAAATAAATATACATTATTACCCAAAGTATCATAAGTATACAAAGTCACAATCGCATAGAGGAAAATGAAGGGTAATGAACCTAAAACCAGCGGAATCGAATTGGGCATTTTGACCTTATTCAAAACGATATAGATTACCAGTATTCTGTAAATTAAAAAGAAAAGAACACCATAAAAGATGAAATGAAATCCACTTTCAATAAATAACAGATTAGCAATCCAACTGGACACTAAGGCTAAAACAAAAAACAGGTTGATCTTTCTTGAACGCTTAAGATAAAAAGCCATTAATAAAGGCAGAATAAGCGGCTTCGACATCCAAATCAGGAGTTTATTTTCATAAAGTTCAGCCAGAATTTCAATAGACGACACAATACAAAAAGCCAGTAAAAATATACTAGCCAGTTTATGATTCCTTAAATCTTCCAAAAAATCAGTTTGCATTAATCATTTATTATATTGTAGGACAATGCATTATTGCTTAACTCTAATAAAAGTAAACTAATTTTTTGAAATATATTTATTTTTTAAGTGCAATTCATCAGGCAATCATTTCCATGAAATCTATTTCTGATATTATGGGCACTTTAAGCTGATTTGCCTTCTCTAATTTGGCAGGTCCCATATTATCTCCTGCCACAACATAATCGGTTTTTGCAGAAATGGAACTCCCTACCTTGCCTCCGTTGTCCTCTATCGCTTTTTTAAGTTCGTCACGGGAAAACTTTTCAAAAACACCGGATACCACAAAGGTTTTACCTTCCAGTTTATTGGTAGCATTTGGATTGAATACTTCAACTATTTCTAATTGTATTCCAAATCTTTTCAAACGTTCAATTATTCTAACATTTTCTGTGTTTTCAAAAAATTCGATTACACTTTGGGCAATCTTTTCTCCAATTTCATCCACTAAAATCAAGTCCATCAATGAAGCATTTTGAAGGGCGTCTATAGTTTTATAATGTCGGGCTAATTTCTTAGCAACTGTTTCTCCAACATAACGTATTCCTAAAGCATAAAGGACTCTTTCAAAAGGAACTTCTTTTGATTTGATTACTCCATTTACAAGATTCTCAGCTGATTTTTGTGCCATTCGTTCCAATGGAAGTATTTGTTCAACCGATAGTTCATACAAATCGGAGTAGTCTTTTACCAATCCATTGTTATACAGTAAAGCAACGGTTTCGCCACCAAGCCCTTCTATATCCATCGCTTTTCTGGTGATATAATGCTGTATCCTACCAATTATTTGAGGCGGGCATCCGTAAAAATTAGGGCAATAATGATTGGCCTCGCCTTCGGTTCTGACCAATTCAGAATTACATTCAGGACAATTTGTTATGTATTGTACAGGTTGGGAATCAGGATTTCTTTTGGCCAAATCCACACCAATAATTTTCGGGATAATCTCTCCTCCTTTTTCAACATACACAGTATCATTAATACGAATATCAAGCTTTTCAATCTGATCAGCATTGTGTAATGAAGCTCTTTTTACTATTGTTCCGGCTAACTGCACCGGTTTTAAATTGGCTACAGGTGTAATTGAACCTGTTCTTCCTACCTGATAGGAAATCGAATCTAAAACAGTGGTCACCTGTTCGGCCTTAAACTTATAGGCTATGGCCCAACGAGGCGATTTGGCAGTGTAACCTAACTCATCCTGCTGATGGAAATCATTGACCTTTATTACGACACCATCGGTTTCATAAGGTAAATCATGACGGTGTGTGTCCCAATAATTAATAAATTCAAAGACTTCATTTAAGTTCGCTGCGAGTTGTGCTTCTTTTGGCACCTTGAATCCCCATTTTCTTGCGGCTTCTAAACCTTCAAATTGGGTATTGATATTCAAATTGTTTCCAACAATAAAATACAATAAACATTCCAGCGGTCGTTTAGCTACTTCGGCACTGTCCTGGAGTTTTAAACTTCCGGAAGCAGTATTCCTTGGGTTTGAATAGGGTGTTTCCCCAATTTCGATTAATTCCTGGTTCATTCTTTCAAAACCTTCCAGTGGCAGAATTATTTCTCCACGAATGTCAAACTTTTCAGGATAAGTTCCTTTTAGCTGAAGCGGGATAGATTTTATTGTTTTAATATTGGGTGTAACATCATCCCCCTGAAATCCATCTCCGCGAGTCACCGCACGTACTAATTTCCCTTTTTCATAAGTTATGGATATTGAAGCACCATCATATTTTAATTCGCAGGTATATTCAATTTTAGCATTCCCCAATACTTTCTGGATGCGGTTTTCCCAATCAATCAAATCTTCTTTGGAATAGGAATTATCTAAGGAATACATTCTATGATCATGCACAATCGTATTGAAATTTTTAGTAATGGTTCCTCCTACCCTTTGTGTAGGTGAATTTTCATCAAAAAATTCCGGGTATTGAGCTTCCAGCTCCTGAAGCTGTTTGAGCTTTTGGTCAAATTCAAAATCGCTGATGGTTGGAGTGTCTAAAACATAATAATTGTAATTATGTTGGTTAAGTT
>CAMFLD010000280.1 GCA_945957245.1 uncultured Flavobacterium sp.
GATCAGCCTCGGTCTCGTGGGCTCGGAGATGTGTATAAGAGACAGCCTTAAAAGAAGCCCGTGAAATTTCGGATCATATTCCGATTACTGCCTATTTAGAGCTCAACTAGTTCTTTTTCAATTCATAATTGTTACGGATTTCCGTAAAGAAGCTAATACGGGTTTTACTACGTTTAAGGCAAATAACCACAATATGAAAAAGTACAGTATTTGTTTGGTATTATTGCTTTTAGTAGGTTGTAAAAACAATAATAAAAATAGCCTGCAATGGAATCAGGAACATTTTGTACCCCAAACAAAAGAGGAGGTACGAGAAACTTATCATACGGATACCGCCTGTAAATATGAATACCGTACAGGTAAATCAGGAGACTATCAGTACAACTATGATGTTTCAGGAATAGATAACAATGGAAAAGAAGTAACAGGGAATATAACGGTAGAGCATAAGTATGGTAAAGGTATATTAACCAATAAAGCTGGAGATAAAATTGAGGTTGAAGTCGAATGGATTAGTTTAGGTAAACTTAAAGCTATTGATAGGAAGGGAAATGAATATAGGTTACATGTAGATTAATTTTCTATCTTTAAAGAGATGAATAGCTTATAATGAAAAAGTTAGTTTTTATTTTAATTTTCTCCGTACTTAATTCATTTGTTAACCCCGTTGATTATGTTTACATATGTGATAGTAAAGGTGCTAAAAAGTATCATCTCATCCAAACTTGTAGAGGACTAAATGCCTGTAAGCATGAAATTATCAAAGTAACACTGAAAGAAGCAAAAGCTAAAGGACTTGATTTATGCGGATGGGAGGATTAGTTTGATGTTCTGTTTTTGCATCACTCAGACTGGATTTGCTTTGCACATCTACAATGCTCCGTAGTGGAAACAGAAAGTCTTACATTCTTTGAATGTGCTTTTTTATTAGTCCTGCACTTATGAAAATAAATTTCCAACGTTTTGACTAATAAAAAAGTCCCTGCTAAAGCAGGGACTTTCTGTTTTTAAGTGACCTCGACTGGATTCAAACCAGTAACCTTCTGAGCCGTAATCAGATGCGCTATTCAGTTGCGCCACGAGGCCTTTTTTGTGGGTGCAAATATAGTCAATAGTATTAAAAACACAAATGATTCCGCAAAATTATTTTTTATTTTCTAAAGCCCGGGTGGTAACATAATAGCGCCAGCCTATTATAGCCATTTGCCATTTTTTGGCTTTGCCCAAATCCAGCTGTTGTTTAGTGAAGCTGGGCAGTAAAAGTTTATTGAGTTTGGCCAGAAATTTGAACATGGTTTTCTTTTTGTGTAAAAATAAAAAAAGCAGGTTAATTAACCTGCCTTTCTAATTATGCTTTTTGTGTTTTCAGGCTGGAGCTTTTAGCCTTTTCGTATTCCTTTTTGGCGTTTTCAAGCTCTTTTTTTGCATTTTCCATTTCCTTTTTAGCCTGATCCATTTCCTCCTTAGGGTCTTTCAGTTCCGATTTACCTTTACCAGGTTTATCGGATTTCGCTAAAGGTTGTCTTTCCATAAGCTGATCCAATTGTTCCTGCATTCTCTTCATCTGTTCTTGAATGTTACCGTAGTCGTTGAAACCAAAGTTTTGGAAATTATCTCCCTGAATTATCTCTGCTTTATTGTTCTTTTTAATTTCTTCAATTTCCTCTTTAGTATAATCATCACCGCCTTCAACTACGTTTCCATTTTCGAGTACCAATGGCTTTTTACCATCTTTTTTGATGATTGTTTTAGAGCTTGACTGTCCGAATGATTTACCATTAGGGAATTGAAAATTAAAACTTTGCCCGGGAAGTCCGTTATTATTGAAATCAAATCCTTTCATCATATCTGAGCCAAAGAAATTCCCGGCCATGTCATTGTTCATGAAACCGGAACCAGCAGGCTCTCCAAATCCAATTTCGTCTCCCTGTTTGTAGATTTTAATCGTATTAATGGGTTTTTGGTTGTCCATAGCCAGACTTCCCGTATTCCCGTTTTTATCGGAATAACTTACTTTGATGGCTGTAATTTCACCCTGACTGTTTCTTTTTACATCAGAGTAGGTAACGGTCACCCCATGTTCAGACAAAGCTTTTACATCATCATTCATTTCACTTTCAGGCGTGTTCTTATTCCACGTCATGTAAATGTTGTCATTTGGATTGTTTTCGGCCGTTTTTGATTTCTTTTCCTGAGAAAATCCGTTGCAGGCCACAAATACTAACGATACCAGTAAGAATTTAAATTTTGTTTTCATAATAATCAATTACTATTTACTTTTAAACATAGCAAACTTAAAAAAAGTGCTTTTTCGCAAAAAGAAGATTTACACGATTTTAACAATTTTATTTACTTTATCAAAGCTGGATGTAGAGACTAACATTCCCATTATCATCCATAATGCGGTTGGAGGTTGCAAACCCCGGTGCTACCCAGTACTTTCCATTGATAAGGAATTTGAACTTTATCTTTTCACCATTTTTTCCTAATTGCTCCTTTTTTATTTTTAAGCCAAATCTGCTTCTCTTTTTTTTCGATAGTTCAAATTTTAAATCTTGTTCCTTATTCCATTTGTTAAAATCCCCAACAAGTGCAACAGTAAGAATAGCTCCATGAATTTTTGGATCGTAAACCGAATAATTTCCGGATTCATCTCTAAGTACCAAATGGCTTGTCGTCAATTCAAAATCTACTTCGTCGCCTTTTAATTTATAACCTTCAATATTTAATTTTTCATTTCCTGTAAATCCTTTTTGGGTAATATATTCTTCATATCGGGATTTTTTCAGAAAATCGACTATACTTTGATTATTGGAATAATCTAATTCTATAATGTCCCTGATAGCCTTTTTCTTGTCGACAGCATTTGCATAATAGGATTTGCAGATAGCATAGCCTATAAAATAGCCTAAATCCTTTTCAGGAAGTACAGGATTATACCCGGTGCTTACCCAATAATCATTAAAATTTGACATCATATCCTGATGAAAAACTTTCCATATGGCAATTTCATTCTGACTTCCATACCGAATATAAGGCAGCTCCAGTGAATATCCTAATACTATTTCGGATATAAAATCACAGGCACCTTCCCGGATACAAGAGGTCAGCACATTGATCTTACTGAAATCAGGTTTGGTTTGCTGTGTATGAACGTATTCGTGCAAAGCCATCCTCGGAACTTCTTTTTCCATATCATCCGTTTGACTGCAAACAACTTCAGTTCCAATAATGGAAAGGTTGTTTCGAATTAGACCACCCTGCTGATTAAAGCCTATTATAAAATAGGTTGAAGATTCTTTTAATTCCGGATAAAGCGTTTTCAGTCGGATTATATTTTGTTCCAATTCCTTTGCAAAATCTTTAGCTTTAAGGGTTTTTGTCCTCAGAGAGGAGCTAAGGATGCTACTACTCATTAGTTTGAGCCATTGTTCATTAGCATTTTCTTTATTCCTTAAAAAAGCTTTCAGCCCTTCACTGGCTTTATCGATATAATAGTTTTGAATAAAAGCCAGCTGCTTTTCTTTTGAGTCTGTAGCATGTACACTGTCATAAGCTGTCCAAAAATGTTCAACATCCTGACTTTCAATTTTTATGGTTTGCGAATAAGAAAGCTGGGATAAAAAGTGTAACACAAGCCCCGCAAATAGTATGAATCTTGAGCACATTGTAGCTGAAAATAAAATGGTTTTTATTTTCTCAATTCTGCTCTAGCTTTTTCATATTCAGCCTTAGCTTTTTCCATTTCGGCTTTAGCTTTTTCCATCTCGGCTCTTGCCTTATCCATTTCAGCTCTTGCTTTGTCCATTTCAGGCTTAGAAGCTTCCATTTCAGCACGGGAACGCTCCATATCTGCTTTGGCCAGCATCATTTGTTTTTGCATTATTGGACGCATTCTCTTCATCTGCATTTTTACATTGGCCATAGCATCAGACCTTAGTTTCATGACATCTTTGCCGTTGATGAATATTTGTTTGTCTTCACCATTAGAGGAAGTGGAAATGCTGATATGCTTTCCTCTGCCACCATATTTTTTAAGAGTTTCTTCAATTTCCTTATCATCAGTGATTATTTTGCCATCGACAATTACGGTTGGTTTTTTATCACCATCCGTTTTAATAACAATATTAGAATTTTGCCCTTTACTCCACGAGAAGGATTCCGGTGCTTCGGGAGCCTCAGGTGCTTCAGGAGCCTCAGGTGCTTCCGGTGGTTCCGGCGCATCGAAGTTGAAATCAAAATTGCCTACAACATCAATACTGTCATTAATATCCGTAGGCACATCAATGTTAGCATCAGCAGTAGTGGTAAATACTTTTATTTGTCTTGGGTTGCCAAAACCGATACCTGAATTGTTTTTATAGAAATGTATTGGCTTGATAGGCTCGTTTCCATTTACCTGAGAAACGCCTTTGTTGCCTTTTTCATCTTTGAATTCTACTTTGATTCCGGTTATCTCACCGGCACTGTTTCTTTTTACTTTGGAACATTTCAATGTAATGCCTGTCTCTTATACACATCTCCGAGCCCACGAGACCGAGGCTGATCTC
>CAMFLD010000281.1 GCA_945957245.1 uncultured Flavobacterium sp.
TGAAGAAGGTTCAAAAGTTTCTTTTGACAAAGTTCTTTTATTAGATGACAATGGTAACATTACTTTAGGCGCCCCAGCTATAGAAGGTGCTTCAGTAGAAGCCAAAGTGTTGAAACACTTAAAAGGAGACAAAGTAATCGTTTTCAAAAAGAAAAGAAGAAAAGGTTACAAAAAAAGAAATGGGCACAGACAATACCTAACTCAAATCTTGATTGAAGGTATTTCTGCAACAGGTGGAAAAAAAGCTGCTAAAGCTGAAAAAGCACCAGCTGAACCAAAAGCAGAAAAAGCAGTAGAGCCAAAAGCACCAAAGGCGCCAAAAGCAAAGAAAACTGAAGAAACTGCAACAGAAGAAAACAACTAATATTTAAAACTTATACGTCATGGCTCACAAGAAAGGTGTCGGTAGTTCGAAGAATGGTAGAGAATCAGAATCGAAACGTTTAGGCGTTAAGATTTTTGGTGGACAAGCTGCTATTGCAGGTAATATCATCGTTAGACAAAGAGGTTCTAAACATAATGCTGGTGAAAACGTTTACATGGGTAAAGATCATACACTACATGCAAAAGTTGACGGAATTGTAAAATTCCAGAAAAAAGGAGATAACAAATCATTTGTATCTGTACTTCCTTTCGAAGCATAAGAACTACTCTTATCATTATACAAAACCCGTCCGCTTAGCGAGACGGGTTTTTTGTTTGTTTGTCATAAATTTATAGCTTCGCAAATAAAGCCTTTTTTATCAAGGAATTCAAGTGTTTTGGGTAATGCATATTTCAAATTCCGCTCTGCTTTGACGCTGTCGTGAAAAACAATGATGGAGCCTGATTTTACATTTTTCAGTACATTTTGAAGGCATTGCTCTCCCGAAATTTCTTTGTCAAAATCATAAGAAATAATATCCCACATTATGATTTTGTATCCTAACTCCCGTAGCTTCCTCGATTGTGAAGGTTTTATTTTACCATAAGGTGGACGGAAGAGTTGTTGACTGTCAATCTTTAGTATCTGGTTGACGATTGTCTGACAGGATTGTGTGTTTTCTATATAATCTTCGACAGGAGTTTTCCATCCTTTCAAATGGTTAAATGTATGATTTCCTATAGAGTGACCTGATTCAATGACCTTTTTAAAAATCTCAGGGTATTTTTCAATATTATTTCCAATGCAGAAAAAAGTGGCTTTGGCTTGGTATTTTTTCAGTTGTTCCAAAGTCCATTCCGTAATTTCGGGAGTAGGACCATCGTCAAAAGTAAGGTAAACTTTATTGACGCTGTTGGGAATGTCCCAAACATAAGTCGGGAAAATCTGTTTAATAATAGGATTGGTCTTTACCCAGATACTCATAGGCTAAATATAAAAAAAGTGCTAATAAGAATTATTCTCAAATTAGCACTTTTTTTCGAAACTTTAAATTAATTTACTCCAGATCTCTTTCGAAACGGGAAAACCTTTTTACAAAATTATTGAATGTTGGTTTGTTTTTATTGTAAAACTCAATATCACCACGGTCTTTCATAACTAACAATAAGCTTCTGTAGCGTTCAATATCAGTAATAATATCCGACGCAATACCGTTTTGTATTGACGGCTGGATTCCTGAATAATAAGTCAGGTTTTGTTTGTATTTGGTCATCAGACGTTCCAATAACTGACGGGCTTTGGCTTTTTCACCTATTTCATAATATCCTCCCGCAAATGGTTCTACCATAGTGTAATATCCATAGTAATCCATTGGCATGATATTTAAAGCTAAATCAATAATTTTTTTGGCTTTATCTTTCTTACCTTCATTGATTAGCTGTTCCATCAATCTTGCCATATTGGTTCTGTAGGAAATACTGTTTTTTCGGGTTTCAGGATCATGGTAAATAGTGGTAAGTTCTCCATTACCCCATTCCCATTTCATCACCAAATCATACATTTTATCACTATCGATATCGCCCATATCATAAGGGTTTTCCTTGTCTATTGGTGTCTTAACCGGGACAAGTTTGTACACCAAACCATCAAGTTGCAGATAATCCTTCATCCAAAGATAATCATCATCACCAAAGCTTCCTCCGGTAAAGTAAATTGGCCTTTTCCAGTCATTGTTAGCCAAAACATCCAAAGCCATTAGACGGTTTTTGTATATGGCACTTCCTTTGATGTCTAAATCAATATAAGGAACGATAGAATCATAATACTTTTCACTAACCACTTTGTTTTTGATGATCGTGTTTTTATCAATTGGAATCCTGATTTTATTCGTTGGGTAAAAATGGATGGTTTGCCCATTAGGCATATCAACAGTTGATTTAGGATTTTTGATGAAACTGATAAAATCCTTGATATCCCACCTGGCATCCGTTTTTGGGATATGGGCAACATAATCTAATTTGTCCCCCACGTATTCGTCATGCTTGAACGAAATTGGTAAACCATCAGCATTGTAAGTCTTGAACTTCATCTGGTCAATGTACCAATCCGTCATAAATAATTGGGTATTTACAATTTTAATGTCTGTTCTAACCCCTTCAATCTCCTGCGCATACCATAATGGGAATGTGTCGTTGTCCCCAATAGTATAAAGGATGGCATTTTTATCACATGAATTAAGGTAGTTTTTCGCCATTGCGATGGCAGTATATTTTTTAGCGCGGCTATGGTCATCCCAGTTTTGAGCCGCCATCAAAATTGGCGCCGCCAACATGCAGGCAGCAATAACTACCGGTCCGATTATTTTGGATTTTACTCTTTCTGAAATCATTTCATAAATAGCATAAACTCCAAAACCAAGCCATATAGCATAAACATAGAATGAACCAACAAGGGCATAATCTCTTTCGCGAGGTTCGAAAGGTCTTTCGTTTAGAAATATTTTAAGTGCAATGCTGTTGAAAAGGAACAATGCCAATAGTACGTAGAAACTTTTTAAATCCCTTTGTGCATGATACATTAGTCCGATTAGGCCAATGAAGAAAGGCAGAAAGTAATAAAGATTCCGGCCTTTGTTGTTTTTAACATCATCCGGAAGGTTATGTTGGGTTCCCGTACCTAAATGTGCTTCATCGATCAAATTGATTCCACTTAACCAGTTACCATCAAGATTATCGTATTTACCCTGTACGTCATTTTGTTTCCCGACAAAATTCCAAAGTAAATACCTTCCATACATATATCCGAATTGGTATTCGAACATAAAAGACAGATTGTCAACAGTTGAAGGTTTTTCAACGGTAATGTAATCACTGTATTTTTTCAGGAATGCAATATAATCTTCAGTGTCAATTTTTTTCTGTGCGTAAGCAGTTTTGTACTGATTGACAGTTTTACTCATTTCTTCTTTTAGTTGGCCAACAGCCATGGCAACCTGTTCTTCACTAAGGCTATCTACATTCACTCCATATTGTGCTAAATCATCTTCATAAGGATATTGCTGGTTAAGTTCCACTTTTGGAGGCCCGGTAAATTGAATATAATTCTCAATGTGGTCAGTGCTCCAAAGACGCGGAAGTATTGCCTTTTGATTGTTGTCACTGTTTTGTTCCGCTTTTTTGTAATTGTTTACAATAACGTATTTCCCGGTTTTATAATCTCTTTCGTAGTTAGGTGCTTTGTCTAAATAAGGTTCGTCTTTATCTAATCCTGCAAAGGTGTCCGTGTATTGTGGTCCATAAAACAGTGGGTTTACTCCATACTGTTCTCTATTATAGTAAGCTAAAACTTCGGCAGCATCAGAAGGTTTGTTTTCGTTGATCACTACGTTGGCATTGGCACGAATAGGTAACATCATCCAAACCGAGAATCCAATCAATACAAAAAGGATGCATAGCAAAGCAGTATTGTAAAAAGGGTGTCCTTTTTTGCGGGTATAATTTAATCCAAAATAGAAAAAAGCAATAATCAGTAAGAGTGCAAAAATGGTTCCGGAATTAAATGGTAATCCAATGCTGTTTACCATGAAAATTTCCATTTTACCAAAGAATGCCAGTGTATAAGGCAATAATAATTTGAAAATAAACAGCAGTATAGCCACAATAATAATGTTGGCAATAATGAAATTCTTAATGGTTATTTTTTTGAAATTTTTAAAATAATATAAGAATCCAATCGACGGAATCGTTAGTAAAGCCATGAAGTGAACACCAAACGATAATCCTATTAATAACGAAATCAACAGAAGCCAACGGTTTCCTTTTGGAGTGTGCATATCTTGTTCCCAACGCAAAGCTAACCAAAGCAACAATGCGATGAATAATGATGCCATCGCATAAACTTCGGCTTCTACAGCACTAGACCAAAAACTGTCTGAAAAAGTGAAGGCGAGCGAACCAACAAATGAAGCTCCCAAAATTACAATGGATTTGTTCTTGTCAATCTCCTCTGTATACTGAGATACTATTTTACGTAGTAGTATCGTGGATGACCAGAACATGAATAAAATGGTGAAAGCACTTGAAAATACTGAAAGCATATTAACCGTTAGTGCAATAAGTTTCACATTTCCAAAAGCAAACATGGAAAAGAAAGCACCAAGAATATGGAACAATGGAGCCCCT
>CAMFLD010000282.1 GCA_945957245.1 uncultured Flavobacterium sp.
TCTATTACCTGTGGTACCAGTGTTTTGTGTCCGGCTGCCAAGGAGGAAACACCCAAAATGTGAACATCATTTTCAACAGCTTGTTTGGCTGCTTCCTGTGGGGTTTGGAATAAAGGCCCAATGTCAACGTCAAAGCCCACATCAGCGTAGCCTGTAGCTACTACTTTGGCTCCACGGTCGTGACCGTCCTGACCCATTTTAGCAATCATGATTCGTGGACGGCGGCCTTCCTTAGCTGCGAAGGTATCTGCTAGTTGTTTCGCTTTTTCAAAGCTCTCATCGTTTTTAATTTCTTTACTGTACACGCCGCTGAAGGATCTGATTTGTGCTTTATAGCGCCCAAAAACCTGTTCGAGTGCTTCACTGATTTCGCCCAGTGTAGCTCGGTTTCGGGCTGCTTCTACCGCTAAAGATAGTAAATTATCATTACCGTTTTTAGCCGCTTGAGTTAATTTATCTAAAGAGGCTTTCACCTTCTCGTTGTCACGGGTCGCTTTAATCTGTTGGAGTCTTTCTATCTGCTGTCGGCGAACCATTTGGTTATCTACATCTAAAATGTGCAACGGGTCTTCTTTTTCCAGACGGTATTTATTAACTCCTACAATGATATCCTGTCCGCTGTCTATACGAGCCTGCTTGCGGGCTGCGGCTTCTTCGATGCGTAACTTTGGAATTCCGGCTTCAATGGCTTTGGTCATGCCACCCAGCGATTCGACTTCTTCTATCAGTGCCCAGGCTTTTTCGGTAATTTCTGCGGTTAGTTTTTCTATATAATAACTGCCTGCCCAAGGGTCGACTGTTTTACAGATTTTGGTTTCTTCCTGTAAATAGATTTGGGTATTCCGGGCAATACGTGCCGAGAAATCGGTAGGTAGCGCAATCGCTTCGTCTAATGCGTTGGTATGCAGGGATTGCGTTCCGCCAAAAGCAGCAGCTGCGGCTTCAATGGCAGTACGGGCCACATTGTTAAATGGATCCTGTTCGGTTAAACTCCAACCAGAGGTTTGGCAATGGGTACGCAATGCTAACGATTTTTCGTCTTTGGGGTTAAATTGCTTCAAGAGTTTGGCCCATAGCATACGGGCAGCTCTCATTTTGGCAATTTCCATAAAATGATTCATTCCTATGGCCCAGAAGAAGGATAACCTTGGTGCAAAGTCATCAATTTTCATTCCGGCGGCAAGCCCTGTTCTAATGTATTCCAATCCGTCTGCCAATGTGTAGGCCAATTCAATATCGGCTGTTGCTCCAGCTTCCTGCATGTGGTAACCGGAAATGGATATGGAATTAAATTTGGGCATTTTTTTGCTCGTATATTCAAAAATATCGGCGATGATTTTCATGGATGGCGTAGGAGGGTAGATGTAGGTATTACGCACCATAAACTCCTTAAGAATATCGTTTTGGATGGTTCCCGAAAGCAATTCGGGAGCCACTCCCTGTTCTTCGGCAGCGACTATATAAAAAGCCATAATAGGCAGAACGGCTCCGTTCATCGTCATGGAAACGGACATTTCGTTGAGTGGTATCTGGTCGAAAAGGATTTTCATGTCCTCCACACTGTCAATGGCAACTCCGGCTTTTCCAACGTCTCCTACGACACGGTCATGGTCAGAGTCATAGCCACGATGTGTGGCCAAATCGAAGGCAACAGAAAGTCCTTTTTGTCCTGCGGCTAAGTTTCTTCTGTAAAAAGCATTGCTTTCTTCGGCGGTAGAAAATCCGGCATACTGACGAATCGTCCACGGACGGCGGACATACATGGTAGCATAAGGCCCGCGAAGGTTAGGGGCAAAGCCGGCTCCAAAACCGATGTGTTCGAGGTCTTCAATATCTTTTTCTGAATAGTAAGATTTTAATTGAATGCCTTCGGCAGTTTGAAATAATTCTAAATTTTGAATTTTAAATTTTGAATTATCTGAACCTTTTAATTGAATGTGTTGAATGTTTTTTCTCATTAGTCTTCCTGAGTTAAACGTTCCTGTTCCAGTTTTTCGGCTAAACGCTTTTCGATTATTGGGACGATTAGTGTTTTGCGTGGATTTTGCTTTACGAACGGATAAAGCTCCAAATCGTGCTTCATTTTATCGTTTTTGTTGGGATATTTGTTCGTTCCCAATAAAATCTCTTTACCACTATCAAATAATTCCTGTTCTTTGGCGGCGCTTTCACTAATTTTCTTTTGGATATTTCCTTCGATAAGTTGGGTAATAAATCCTCCTTTTTCTTCGATTTCTTTGAATAGGAGTAGGGCTTTATCGGCCAACTGTTGGGTCAGGGTTTCGATGTAATAAGCTCCGTCGGCGGCATTACCTACTTTGTCAAAATAGCTTTCGTGTTTTAATACCAATAATTGGTTTCGGGCGATGCGGTCTCCAAATTCATTGTCTTTATGGTAAATGGCATCATAAGGCAGGTTCGCGATGGCATCAGCTCCCCCCAAAATAGCTGACATACATTCGGTAGTCGTACGCAGCATATTGACGTTATAATCGTACAGCGTTTTGTTGCGTTTGGTTGGTGTGGCAATAATTTGGCAGTCTAATTCGTGGTTGTATTCTTTTGCAAGTGTCTGAAATAAAATACGTAAGGCTCTTAGTTTTGCTATTTCGAAGAAATAATTGGAACCTACAGCCATTTCTATTGTGATAGGCTGGTTGATATTTTGGAGCCTATTAAAATATTCATTTATATGGGCTAGGGTATAGGCTAGTTGTTGTACCATATTAGCTCCCGCATTCTGGTAGGTACCGGCATTTATGGAA
The DNA here is from genome assembly GCA_945957245.1 of uncultured Flavobacterium sp. Lineage (GTDB taxonomy): Bacteria > Bacteroidota > Bacteroidia > Flavobacteriales > Flavobacteriaceae > Flavobacterium. Next base: position 2,766 of record CAMFLD010000282.1, read on the forward strand.
ATAAACGGAATGCTGGCTTTTGCAGAAACCGCATTTAATTTTTCAAAATCCTTATCGAGGTTTTCAAACCAATTTCCGTCTTTTACCAATTGGCCAACAGGGTCAAGTTCTATAATGATTTTAGCCTTATTTTTTGAGGCAAATGTGTTAATGTTATTTACGCAATCGATTGAAAGGAAAGGTAAATAAAAAAAATATTGGGTTGCTTCCAGTGGAAGGTTTGCCATTAAACTTTCTATGGCTGTATTTTCATTTTCGAAGGTAAAACGAATGCTTTCAGCACCACGGTTTAGGGCATCTAAGGCTCTTTTGTTAGAAAGGGCAATATCATGCACATAGATATTTTGCACAATAGTGAATGACCGATTGTTTTTAGCAACTGTATAGTTGATTTCCGATTCATCAGCGTGGTAGAAGGGTTTTACTTTGATGCCCTCGGGGCTTTCCCATACCAGGGTTTCGTTGTAATCGGCACCTTTGAGTTCGTACTGGATTTGCTGTTTCCACTGCTTCGAGGAAACGTAATCGAAAGCATCGAATAAATTTTCAGCCATGTTTTACAGGGATTTTGATTTTGACTGTTCTTCCTTGATGGAATCGCCTTCAAATTCGATAATATAAATGTCTTCGCTGTCGCGTTTCATGTAATATTTTTCACGGGCATATTTTTCTATCTGGTCGGGGTTTTTGAGTAGTTTGATGTTTTCCTCATCTTTGCGTATCTCGTCCTGATAGTATTTTTTATTGTCCTCGAGAGCATCTATCTGTTTGTCCAGAATTCGGCTGTCGAGGTAAGAAGTATTGTCAACAAAGACCATCCAGACGGTAAAAAAAACCAACACAATAACGTACCTGTTCCCAAGTATTTTCAGGATAGGGTAAGTTTCGGTCAGGTTTTTAAAAAGGCCCATAGAGTTGTTTTTAAGTAATTCGTTGGTTGATTACAGCTCTGACTACATCAATAGCAACCGTATTGTATTTGTCATTAGGGATAATGATGTCAGCGTAGGCTTTTGTAGGTTCAATGAACTGTTGGTGCATCGGTTTTAAGGTAGTCTGATAACGGTTAAGTACTTCTTCCATATCACGGCCACGTTCTGCAATATCTCTTTTTAATCGACGTATTAATCTTTCGTCTGAATCGGCATGTACAAATATTTTAACATCAAACATATCACGCAGTTCGGTATTGGCCAGAATCAGGATTCCTTCAACAATCATTACTTTTCTTGGATGGGTAACGATGGTATCTTCTGTGCGGTTGTGGGTTACAAAAGAGTAGACAGGTTGTTCAATGATTTCTCCTTTTTTTAATGCTGTAAGGTGTTTTACCAATAATTCGAAGTCGATAGCACGGGGATGGTCAAAATTGATCAGTCCTCTTTCTTCAAAGCTCAGGTTATTGTTTTCCCTGTAATAAGAGTCTTGGGAAATCACACCTACTTCGGCTTCAGGCAATTCATTAATAATCTGTTGGACAACAGTTGTTTTTCCACTTCCGGTACCACCAGCAATTCCAATAATAAGCATATAATGTAGTGTTGTTTATAGTTTTGACAAAAATAGAAATTATATCGAAAGGTTAAAGAGAAAAGAAGTAAGAAGCGATAAAAAAGAATGATTTGAATGTGTTGCCGATAAAAAAAATAAAAAGCTTTTGTTTACTGATTAATAATTTTATATTTGCACTCGCTTTCGGGGTGTAGCGTAGCCCGGTTATCGCGCCTGGTTTGGGACCAGGAGGTCGCAGGTTCGAATCCTGCCACCCCGAC
>CAMFLD010000283.1 GCA_945957245.1 uncultured Flavobacterium sp.
AGGTTATGCTTCAAAAGGAGAAAGTATCATTCTTGGAGGAGCAATTTTAAATGGTGAAGCAGTTGCCGATACTTTTGTAAAAGTGCCATTAAAAACCCTCAACCGCCACGGACTCATTGCCGGAGCTACCGGAACCGGCAAAACCAAAACCATTCAGGTGCTTTCCGAGCAATTGTCTTCTTTTGGGATTCCAGTGTTGATGATGGATATTAAAGGTGACTTTTCCGGGATTGCAAAAGAAGGGGAAGAAAAGCCGTTTATAACCGAAAGGCATGCTAAAATTAATATCCCCTTTACTACAGCATCATTTCCGGTTGAATTAATGTCACTCTCTCAACAAAATGGTGTTCGACTACGGGCAACTGTTTCGGAATTTGGTCCGGTTTTATTTTCCAGAATTTTAGATTTAAATGATACTCAGGCGAGTGTAGTTTCTGTTATTTTCAAATATTGTGATGACCAGAAAATGCCACTACTTGATCTTAAGGACATCAAAAAAGTGCTTAATTATATTACTGAAGAAGGTAAAGATGAAATTGAAGAAAGCTATGGTAAAATCTCCACTTCGACCACAGGAATCATTCTTCGGAAGATTATAGAATTAGAACAACAGGGAGGCGACATTTTTTTTGGTGAAAAATCATTTGAAATTGATGATTTAATGCGTTTTGATGAAAACGGAAAAGGTTATGTAAATATCATCCGCCTAACAGACATTCAGGACAAACCTAAGCTTTTCTCTACATTCATGTTGAGCCTTTTAGCAGAAATTTACCAGCAAATGCCTGAGAAAGGTGATTCCGACCAACCTGAATTGGTAATCTTTATTGACGAAGCTCATTTGATATTTAATGAAGCCAGTAAAGCCTTATTAAATCAAATAGAAACAATAATTAAGCTCATTCGCTCCAAAGGAATAGGTGTTTATTTCGTTACTCAAAACCCAATGGATGTTCCTGCCAGTGTTTTGGCGCAACTCGGATTAAAAATACAGCATGCGCTTCGTGCCTTTACTGCGAATGACCGTCAGGCCATCAAACAGACTGCAGATAATTATCCAATATCGGAATACTACAAAACTGAGGATGAATTAACCCGCCTTGGAATTGGCGAAGCTTTTGTAACAGCTCTAAATGAGAAAGGAATTCCAACTCCTCTGGCAGCCACTATGATGCGGGCTCCCACAAGCCGAATGGATATTTTGACTGAGGCTGAAATAACCGAAATCAATGGAGAATCAAAATTGGTCAAAAAATATGCTGAGGAAATTGACCGTGAAAGTGCTTATGAAATATTGACCAAAAAAATTGAAGATGCTGTTCAACTGGCTGAAGCTGTCTCAGCAAAAGAAGAAGAAACCAAACAGGAAGAAAAAGAAAATAAAGAACCCAGCACAGCTTCTGTAATAGGAAAATCGGTAGTAAAAGTAGTTACAAGCGCTTCTTTTATACGTGGTGTTTTTGGGGTTTTAACTAAATTATTCAAAAAATAAAATGAAAAGTTTTATCACAATTGGGTTACTGATTTTGTCAAACATTTTTATGACAATGGCTTGGTATGGTCATTTGAAATTTAAGGAACTCAAATGGTTTGAAAATGCCGGTTTAATTACCATCGTTCTTATCAGCTGGGGGCTGGCCTTATTCGAATATTGTTTTCAGGTTCCTGCCAACAAAATTGGATATGAAGGAAATGGCGGACCATTTTCACTTATGCAGCTAAAAGTAATACAGGAAGTCATTACTTTAATCATCTTTGTTGGCTTTTCATTGCTTTTCTTCAAAAATGAAACTTTTCGTTGGAATCATATGATTGGGCTTTGTTTTTTGGTTTTAGCCGTTTATTTCATGTTTAAAAAATAAACCTGACAGAAATTTTCCCTACCTTTGGTTATTATTGACTGTCAATCAAACCAATAACCAAATGAAGCAAATCTACCTTCTATCAGCCCTGCTTTTCAGCACACTTTTTGCTCAAGCTCAAATTGTAAATATTCCGGATGCTAATTTTAAGGCGAAGCTATTGGCCGCTAATTCGAACAATGCTATAGCTGTCAATTTAAACGGAGGCTATTTTGACATAGACACCAATAACGACAATGAAATACAGCTGAACGAAGCCTTACAGGTAAAGAAACTAAATATTAGTTCAGCATCAATATCTAATATATCAGGAATAACAAGTTTTGCCAATCTCGAATTCCTTGATTTTAGTTCCAATCAGGTTACAAGTTTTGACTTACACGGTTTATCAAATCTTACTTTTTTAACTTGCAGCGGAAATGCATTGGGAACTCTGGATATGACTTATCTATTGAGCTTAAAAAACCTTCAAGCTGCACAATGTCAGCTTACATCCATAAATATAAATGGATTGCCTAATCTGGAAACCTTACAATGTGGATACAATCAGCTTACAAGTTTAAACCTCTCAGGATTACCTCATCTCATTAGTATCGAATGTAATAACAATGCATTACCATCACTAAATGTGAATCTTTTAACAACTTTACATAACATAAACTGTAAATACAACAACCTTTCTTCATTAGACGTCAGCAACCTAACAAACTTGGAAAACCTGCAATTCGGATACAATCATTTGACCAGTATTGACATTACGCACAATCCTGAAATTTACTCATTGGATTGCAGTTACAACCAATTAACTACTATCGATGTTAGCCATCAGCCAAAACTGCAGTATAGTTCATTTATGGGTAATCTTTACACCGAATTGGATTTCAGCAATGTTGACGGATATATATATGGATCCATTCACGAGTATGGCATTTATGATTGCCCTAACCTCACCTATGTCAATATGAAAAATGGGCGGCAAGATTACATCCATTTTGGTTCGCCAAACAACTGCCCTAATCTCCATTTTATCTGTGTTGATGATTTGAACATACAAACCATTGCTATGGCAATTCAACAGGCGGGCATTTCCAACCTACAAATAAACACTTATTGTTCCTTTGTTCCAGGAGGTAACTACAATACCATTGCTGGCCACATCACAATAGATACCGACAACAATGGCTGTGATGCAAACGATACCTATTTCCCCAATATTAGGATTAATATTACCAATGGACCTAATACGGGTGCAGCTTTTACTGATGTATCCGGAAACTATGCGTTTTATAACAATGGTGGAAACTTTACAATCACCCCTGTAATTCCAAACACTTATTTTGCTATTACACCGCCATTAGCAACCGTTAATTTTCCGGAAGCCCTCAACCTGACACAGACTCAGAATTTTTGTATAACTCCGATTGACCAAAAAAACGATGTCGATATTGTAATTATTCCAACTTCACGTTGCCGACCGGGTTTTGACTGTACCTTTACGCTTGTCTATAGAAATAAAGGAAACCAGTTAATGTCCGGAAGTATTGATTTGATTTATGATGATACCATTTTGGATCTTACAGCAGCTTCACCTGTTATTGACAACCAGTCTTCCGGTAATCTTAATTGGAATTATTCCAATTTGATGCCATTTGAAAGCAGATCTATTGATTTTACACTGAATTTGAATGGGCCAACAGAAATCCCCTCTGTCAACATAGGCGATATTTTACATTTTACTGCGACAATTAATCCAATTACAGGAGATGAAACACCCGCTGATAATGTTTCCAGCATCGATCAGATTGTTCGTGGCTCTTTTGACCCTAATGAAAAAGTTTGCCTGGAAGGAACAACTATTTCGACACAAAAAATAGGAGATTACCTTAACTATGTCATTTATTTTCAAAATACCGGAACCGATATGGCACAGAACATAGTAGTAAAAGATGTTATTGACACAACAAAATTGGAGCTTAACAGTCTCCAGTTCCTATCTGCATCACATCCCCAAAAAACACGCATATATAACAACAATGTTGAATTTATTTTTGAAAACATCAACCTTCCGGCCCAGATAGACAACGAACCGGCAAGTCATGGTTTTGTAGCTTTTAAAATCAAGACCAAGAACAATTTGATTTTAGGTAATCAGGTGCAGAACACGGCCAATATTTATTTTGATTTCAATGCACCAGTAGTTACTAACACAACTTCAACAACGGTTTCATTGCTTAACATTAATGAAGCTGAGGCAAATGGTGTCTCAATGAGCCCGATTCCGGTTAAAAATATACTTCAGGTAAAAGCTTTGGATAATATTACTTCGGTTGAAGTTTTCGATATTCAGGGAAGGCTTTTACAGGTTGTTAAAGCTGATGATTTATCTACTACTGTTGATTTTACAGGAAAATCTAAAGGAATATACCTTGTGAAGGTTTACACTTCTAAAGGAATGAAGGTTCAAAAAATTATCAAAGAATAATATGAGGTTAACGATTTATTTCTTCTTAATTGGATGTATGTTTGGCTGCACCAAAAAAACACAAACTATAAATCCCGATACTGTAAAAGCTGAAGTCTCCAAAGCTGAAGAAGATTTTAAAACATTATCCCAAACCAAGGGTATACAAGAGGCTTTTTATACTTTTGCAGATGACAACGCAGTCATAAAA
>CAMFLD010000284.1 GCA_945957245.1 uncultured Flavobacterium sp.
GATCAACACACTGCATATCGTCGGCAGCGTCAGATGTGTATAAGAGACAGTGACCGCAGGGCGTTAAATGTATTCAATGGGATGCGACGTGCTAAGAAGGAAGGCCGCTGGATGGGCACAGCTCCGATTGGCTATCTGAACAGAATTACAGAAGATGGCAAGAAATACATTGCGCCGAAAGATCAGGATGCTAAAATAATGAAATGGGCTTTTGAGGAAATCTTTCGCAATAAGCTGAATACTGAACAAGTCTGGAAACAAGCACGGGAAAGAGGTTTGAAATGTAGCAAGAATAACTTTTGGGTAGCAATAAGAAATCCTATTTATTGTGGATTGATTTTCGTTCCGCAACATAAGGATGAGCAAAGCCAGCTTGTGCCGGGACAACACGAGCCGATCATAACCACTACATTATTTTTTGATGTGCAGGATGTGTTGGATGGCAGAAAGAGAAAGGCGGTGAGTAAAAAAGTAGTGTCACAGGATGATATTCCTTTACGGGGTTATCTCATTTGTCCAAACTGCGGCAGGTTTCTAACAGGCAGCGGTTCAAAAGGCAGGAAGAAATATTATCATTACTACCATTGCAGTTCTGAATGTGGTGTACGTTACAAAGCAGATGACGCAAACAATTTGATGATAGACGCAATCGGAGATGAAGTGCGCAATGTTCCGCAACTTAAACTGTTCAGGGAGATTATCACAGCCACTTATATGGACGTAAATCGGGTTGAAAAAACGGATCAGAAGCGCATGATGTCACAACTCGATCAGATAAAGCATCGCCTCTCAAAAGCTCGTGAGCTTTTACTACGTGAAGAAATTGAGGGGGAAGACTATCGTACCATTAAGACAGAGGCCAGCGAAAGAATGGCTGATATTGAAGCAAAGCTGAAAGCCTCTAATTCTTTTTCAGACAGTATGGAACTGCTTTGGGATCTTCCGATTTCCAAAGTCTCTCATTTAGGTATTTTATTTCAAAATGGAACTGTCATACAGAAAAGGAAAATTGTAAGTACAATGTTCCCTGATAACCTGATATACGATGGTGTAAAGCTCCATCGCACCAGGGTTAGCGCAGCAATCAGCTTCTTGACCACCCGCAGAAAATGTCCACAGGAAGCTGTTGCAAATAGCAACCAAACTTATCGGGCTGAAAGTGTTCATCTTAACCGCAAACATGCCGTAACTGCATTGCGAAACAGAATGTAGTTTTCCTATTTAGCGTCAGGCAACTTTGCTACAATCTTCCCATGTAACCGCTCGTTGACCAAATAACCGAGAAAAGAAGCAAACGAAGTAATGTCTTGTCCTACACTTGCCTGCTCCAATGCCTGCATATATTCATCCCTTCTTTCAACTGGTATTATTGTCCACGGGTAACCTCCCGAAGCCAGCATAGCATTCATCATAAAACGCCCGATCCGTCCATTACCGTCCATATATGGATGGATAAAAACGAAGATAAAGTGTCCTAACACTGCTCTCACCGATGGTTCCGTTTCTTCCTCCAGTAACTCAAAAAGTACAGGCATAGCATCTCTCATTGCATCTACATTCAAAGGAACATGCTTGGAATTGCCAATGTACACTTGGTGGTTTCGATACCCTGCAAGGTCTGCGGCTTTTAAAAGTCCTGCGGCTATACTTGGGTCAAACAGTTGCCTGTACCATTTTGAATGATCCTTGTCAACCTGCTTTCCTGCATTTGCGCCTTTCAATATAGCTGTGATGGTGTCCTTCACCTGCAGGAAGGCTTGGTAGTAACCTCTGGCTGCCATTGCATCCCTTTGTTTCCGATCTTCTTCGTTCTCCTTGCTGTTCCACTCGCCGCTGCTTACTCTTTCGATCAGTTCCGGGGTTACACGATACCGCTCGATTGAAAGCGAATGGTATGCGTCCGTAACGTAAATGTCGTCAACATCCTTTAAGTAGGCTTGCGGATCATCCGGTAAGCCGGGTGCTTTTGGAAAGCTGGCAATAACAATCTCACGCATCTGCTCCCACATGAGCCTGATACGGTTGGCGTAGGGAGAACGTTCACGGGAGGACAGACTAAGGGTTAGTTTGGTTTCAAAAGGATCTTCTTCCCGTATATCATAATCAGCTTGTTTAAGGGTGTCAACAATTTGATCAGCTATCTTGTCTCTGTTTATATTTCTGAAAGCACCTGCTAACCTACCTGCAAAGGTTGTATGCCCATTCTCCAGTAGAATAGGCAATACTTCCGAAGCATCTCTTATCAATGCAAGGGCTGTACGGGCATCAATGGCATTTCTTGTATAAATACTTGGAGAGCTATAAACCAATGCAGCCGGCAGATTATACATTCTAATCCCATTTGCTATGATGGTTTGATCCGCAGGCGGGACATTTGCCTTTAAATTGAACAAAGAAGTATTATGCGGCAAGGGTGTAGGATTATTATTGCCCTGTGGCGACCGTAACATTAGCTGTTGCGGTACGGCACTGTTTCCTGCATGGATAAGAAGGGATTGGTCTGGTGATAAGCACCATTCTTCTCCAAATTTGTAGTTCAGGAATTTGGCAACAAATTCCCAATAAGAGCTGTACCAGGAAGTTGTTTCTCCTGCTTTTTCCGCAGGGTCAGTAGGTATATACCATCCCTTAGTAACTTCCCTGATAAAGCCGTTTTTAAGTAGTATCTCTCTGTATTTCCGATTGGGTATTTCATCGGTATGAATACCAACAACCCCATTATCCTGCAATTCTTTCAGAAACTTCAGGGATTCTACTAACCGTTCGCGTGGTGTTGCCATATCTTATTTTTATTGAAAGGATGTGCCTCCTATTAAACCGTGTCGCTTTCTGTCTATTAAACAAAGATGTGACAAATTTAGTAAATTTTGCAGTGATAATTCTATTAAATGTTGTTCAATATGATTTTTCTTTGTATCTTTACATTGTACCACACTTAATTTTTATAGTATGAAAATAGCAGACCTTTATGTACGGGTAAGTACGGACGAACAGGCCGATAAGGGCTATTCGCAACGTGACCAGGAGGAACGTTTGCGGAAATACTGCGAAATAAACAATATCCGGGTCAGGAAAGTGATACTGGAAGACCACTCTGCAAAGACGTTCAAACGACCAGCTTGGACTGGATTATTAGGCGACCTGCGTAAGCACAAAGGACATACTGACCTTATTCTGTTTACAAAATGGGATAGGTTCAGCCGTAATGCAGGGGATGCTTACCAGATGATCAGCACCCTTCGGCGTTTGGGTGTCGAGCCGCAGGCAGTTGAACAACCGCTTGACCTATCTATTCCAGAAAATAAAATGATGCTGGCGTTCTACCTCGCAGCACCTGAAGTAGAGAATGACCGTAGGGCATTAAATGTGTTTCATGGTATGCGCCGTGCTAAAAAAGAAGGGCGCTGGATGGGAACCGCACCTATTGGATATGCGAATAAGGTTACTGAGAATGGCAAGAAATATATTGCTCCGAAGGATATTCAGGGAGACATAATGAAATGGGCGTTTGAGGAACTTTCCCATAGTCAGCTTAACACGGAACAGGTATGGAAAAAAGCGAAAGAAAAAGGCTTGAAATGCAGTAAGAATAACTTTTGGGTTGCCATAAGAAATCCGATCTACTGCGGATTAATTTTTATACCAAAGTACAAGGAAGAAGAAAGCATGTTGGTAAAAGGACAGCATGAACCGTTAATTTCTGAAACTCTATATTATGACGTTCAGGATGTATTGGATGGACGCAAGCGGATTTTAGGAACTAAGGTTACGGCAGACGATAATATTCCATTGAGAGGCTTCTTAATCTGTCCAAAATGCGGAAGGATGCTTACCGGCAGCGCATCAAAGGGAAGAACGCAATACTACCACTATTATCATTGCAGTTCAGCTTGCGGAGTTCGTTACAAGGCAAAAGAGGCAAATGACAAAATGGTTGAGGAAATCAGGAAATATGTATTGCCTCTTTCAAGACTTGAAACATGCAAAGACGTAATCACATCTACGTACAAATCAAAAGAGCGTGGTGAAAGAGATGAACAGAAAGATTTAAAGCTGCAATTGCAGGAAGTAAATAGCCGGATTGTAAAAGCAAGAGAATTGCTTTTGTGTGGCGATATAGAAGGCGATGATTATCGTACAATCAAATCTGAATGTGAGGAGAAGATCAATCGTCTGGAAGCAAAATTGAAAGCTGCTGTGAGTTTTCAAACTACGGTACAACCTCTGTGGGATAAGGCATTTAACAATATCGCTCAGCTTTATACTTTGTACAAAGAAGGCTCAGTAGAACTTAAAAGAAAGGTTGTTGGTTCGATATTCCCTGAAAATATCGTATTCGACGGTTGCCAACATCGAACCAAAAGATTGAACGAAATCATCAACATTATATCCTTGATAGATAGGGAATTAAAGCCCAAAAAAAATGGGACAAGTCGTTTGAATTTTGACTTGTCCCATATGGTGATCCCGCTGGGATTCGAACCCAGGACCACTACATTAAAAGTGTAATGCTCTA
>CAMFLD010000285.1 GCA_945957245.1 uncultured Flavobacterium sp.
GAGATCAGCCTCGGTCTCGTGGGCTCGGAGATGTGTATAAGAGACAGCAGAAACAACGAGTAATTATCAATCATTTTATAAATCACAAACACCATGAGAAATTTTACAATTTACTTAGCCATCGCCTTGTGCCTTATAGCAGGCAAATTAGTTGCACAGGGAACATCATTTGAAGACAGGGTTAGACTTATTTCGAATAAGATAGAATCTATTACCAAAGAAGAAAAAGCGGCTTTAAAAGATGAAATAGAAGAAGTCAATAAAGAATTGGAAGCCGGAACCATTACCAAAGCCCAAGCTGATGAAAAGAAAATGAAATTGGCTGAAACCCGTTCCAAAAACATTGAAACCCGAATCAGTCAGGCGCAGGAAGAACTAAAAGATTTGGTAAAACAAAAAGTGGATGGTAAATTAAGAGATTCTGAATACCATAGAGGCAGGTTTTCCATAACTTTTGACAGCCCTAACCGCAGCAAGGAAGAAAACCGCAAGTATTGGGATTCCATTTATAACAATAGAAGCGAGCGCAGGACTACATCACAATTCGTTTTTGCTATGGGGCTTAATAATCTCGTGACAAATAAATCAGTTGCCAATTCTGATTACAGATACTGGGGCTCACACTTCTATGAATGGGGAGTAACCTGGAACAGTCGAATCATGAAAAATAATAATTTACTGCACCTGAAATATGGAGTTTCTGTAATGTACAACAATTTGAGACCAACCGATAACCGCTATTTTGTTAATAACGGAGATCAGACTGATTTAGAAACCAGTACTATTAACCTTAAGGATTCCCGCTTTCGGAATGTATATCTTACCGCTCCGCTTCATTTGGAGTTTGATTTTACAAAACCGGGAATTAGCACTGATGGCAAAAAATTGTTCAGAACCCACGAAAGTGTTCGTTTTGGGATTGGAGGTTATGCCGGAGTTCGTGTAAAATCGAAACAGATTTTAAAATATAGCGAAGACGGACATGATATAACAGTAAGGGAAAAAGGAGGATTCAACACCAATGATTTTATCTACGGAGTGAGTACTTATCTGGGTTATGGTTCCACCAGCCTTTATCTGAAATACGACTTGAATCCGTTATTTAAAGACAATTCCATTAAGCAGAATAATGTTTCACTTGGAGTACGTTTTGATTTGAATTAGAATTTTATTTAGGTTATTTATACTTCGAAAAGATGTTTCCTAAAAAGAAGCATCTTTTTTTATTTTACTTTGTAACTTTGGAACTTTGCAATCCTGATTTGAACAAAGTTGATTACCAGAGAAACCATAGATAAAGTATTTGAAACCGCTCGTGTGGAGGAAGTCATAGGCGATTTTGTCCAGCTAAAGCGTGCCGGGAGTAATTTCAAAGGACTGAGCCCGTTCTCGGATGAGCGTTCACCTTCTTTTATGGTATCTCCTGTAAAACAAATCTGGAAGGACTTTAGCTCGGGCAAAGGAGGAAGTGTTGTTACGTTTTTGATGGAACATGAGCATTTTACCTATCCCGAAGCGATTCGGTATTTGGCCAACAAATACAATATTGAAATTGTTGAATCTGAAGTTTCTCAGGAAGACAAAGCCGAAGCCAATGAAAAGGAAAGCATGTACCTGGTTTCAGAATTTGCCAAAACCTATTTTCATGATACTTTACTTAATACCGAAGAAGGTAAAGCCATAGGATTGTCTTATTTTAAGGAACGTGGTTTTACCAATGAGACGATAGCCAAATTCGGATTAGGATATTCTCCGGATACTTGGGACGCTTTGACCGTAGAAGCTCTTTCAAAAGGATATCAGTTAGAATACCTTGAAAAAACAGGTCTTACAATTGTCCGTGACGACGGTAAGCAGTTTGACCGTTTTAAGGGTAGGGTGATGTTTCCAATTCAGAGTTTATCCGGTAGGATATTGGGTTTTGGAGGAAGGATTCTGACTAATGATAAGAAAGCAGCCAAATACCTCAATTCACCTGAAAGTGATATTTACCACAAGAGCAAGGTTTTGTATGGGATTTTCCATGCCAAACAAGCTATTGCAAAACAAAATAACTGTTATTTGGTCGAAGGTTATACTGATGTTATTCAAATGCATCAGGCCGGAATTGAAAACGTTGTGGCTTCGTCCGGAACAGCTTTAACTCCGGATCAAATAAGGCTGGTTAACCGATTGTCTAAGAACATTACCGTGCTTTTTGATGGTGATGCAGCAGGTTTGCGAGCGTCAATCCGGGGAATTGATTTGATTCTGGAAGAAGGAATGAACGTTAAAGTCTGTACTTTCCCGGATGGAGATGACCCTGATAGTTTTGCAAGAAAGAATTCGTATGATGATTTAGTAGCTTATCTTGAAAATAACGCTAAAGACTTTATTCAATTCAAAGCATCGCTTTTGATGAATGAGGCTCAAAATGACCCTATTAAAAAAGCCGAATTGATTCGGGATATGGTAGTGAGTATTTCTAAAATACCGGATAGAATTAAGCGTGAAATTTATATTCAGGAATGCTCCAGAATTATGGACATTTCAGAGCAGGTTTTGCTGAATACTCTGGCGCAGCTTGTACAAAAAGATATTTCAGAAGCCGGAAAGAAACTTAAGCAGGAGCAGAAAGCTTTTGAGGTTGTTAAAAATGAAGCACAATCGCCGCAGGAAAAGATTAATATTATTTATGAACTTGAACGTAAGATTATAGAAATATTGCTTCTTTATGGCGCTATAGAAGCCGATTTTGATGACTTTATACTAAAGGCGAATGAGGAAGGGGAAATGATAGAAGAAAAGGAGACCAACACTGTCAAAGTATACCAACGTATTTATCTCAGTCTTCAGGAAGATGAGGTCGAACTGGCAAATCCTGTATTTAAGGAAGTTTATAATAATCTTATTGCTTATTTTAATCAAAACGAGGAATTCAATATCGAACAATACCTGATGCAATTACCGGAAGAGCATTCGGAAATTGTTACCGATATTTTAATGCTGGAGGAAAAGGAACTGCTTCACAATTGGGAAGCTAAGCATATTTATGTAAAAAGCAAGGAACAGAATGTAAGTCAATATGTTTCTGAGACTATTGTTTCACTTAGAGAATATCTCATTAATAAGTTAATCATGGATTTAATGAACAGCTATAAGGATGCTAATGAGGAAAACGAACAGGATGAGGTAAAGTCTGCTATTAATGATTACAACAAATTAAAAGTCAACCTGACCAATAAGATAGGCAGGATACGATCCACTTATTTATAAATAAAAGAAAACCCCAAGCCATGGCTTGGGGTTTTTATTTTAAGAGGAGATTTTCTTAGTAGAAATTTGCTCTGTTATCTTCGATATCAGCATCGTTTTGCAACACCTGTAACACTCTTCCTGAGTTTCCAACAGCCTGTTGTCTGACTTTAGCGATATACTCGTCATATTTTGCCACTTTTGGTGCTTTGGTAACGGATTTTGTATTAACTACAAATACACCTGAATTTCCTTCAATAGGTTTAGAAACAACGCCTGCTTTAGAGGTGAATGCCATTCCTACTACTTTTGGTTCAAATCCTGCGCCAGGTACGTTTGGAGCTTCGATAGATAAATCAGTAGCATTCATAACAGTTACTTTATTAGCAGCAGCGATACTTGCTAAATCAGAACCTTTGATTTTTTTGATAATCATCTCTGCTTTTTTCTTATTCTTAAGGATGGTTTCTACTTGTGGTCTTGCTTCAGCAACAGACATCATTCCTTTTGGAGAAATACTTTTTACTTTGGCAATTACCTGTCCAACGTTTACAATTTCAAAACGTTTAACGCTTCCAATTTTAGTGTCGCCATCAAATGCCCATTTCACAATTTGTCTTTGATTAGGGAATTGTGCGAAGTTCTCATCAATAGCTTTTACTCGAACAGGGTCAGTTTTAGTTAATTTCATTTCTTTTACTAAAGCAGCAAAATCTTTGTTAGCCGCTTCCATTTCAAATTTGGTAGCCTGCTCGTAAGTTTTGTTGTTTGTAGCTTCAGAAGGCTCAATTTTTTCTGCAATGGTAGCCAATTTAATAGCATCCTGCTTGTCATCAACTTTAATGATGTGGTAACCGAATTCTGTTTCTGCGATACCAATTTTACCAACCGGATTATTGAAAACAAAATCTTTATATCCTTTTGCAAAACTGTCGTTTTTAGAAATGTAAGGCATAGCCCCTCCATTTTGAGATACTGATGGATCCTCAGATGTAGTCATAGCCAGCATTTGGAACATTCCCGGATTAGCCTGTACTTGTGCCAACACGCTTTGAGCTTTAGCTTTAGCCTGCTCTTTAGTTCTCTTTTCTTTTGGTTGAGCTCTTTCAGCACCATCCCAACTGATAAGAATGTGGCTGGATTTTACTTTAGCACCAGGTTTTCTTCCTAAAGCTTTAGAAATACAGTAGTAATTACCATTGTTGATATAAGGTCCGTAAACCTGACCTACAGGTAGGTCTGTCTCTTATACACATCTCCGAGCCCACGAG
>CAMFLD010000286.1 GCA_945957245.1 uncultured Flavobacterium sp.
GTCCAACTGCAAATCCTTTTACAGAGGCACCAAAGTTTGAAATTAATGTAGCAGCCCCGGTATCTTTATTAATTGAATAAATTCCGTTGGAACTTCCGACAGTAAGAATTGCATAAGCACTATTTGAATTTCCACCAATATCAAATCCGTTGCTCGCTGTAATGTCAATTCCCAATGGACCAACGACTGTTAAAGTGCCATTATTTGGTGGATTTTGAATATATAATGTATCTGTAGTAGAATCAATATCGTAAAGTGTTGTTGTGGTTGTACCTGGGAAATTATTTGCATAAGCAACTGCAGTAATAAATGGTGTACCCGGATTTAAAGGTAGATCTGTTGCTGCAAGCGAACCGTCATTAGGATTTACCCTAAGATTTTGGCCTGTGTTGCTCACGATTCGGATGCGGTCAGGAACAGGATTAAAGTCAAAACCAAAATCAGTGCCATTCAGTATAGCAGCAGGGCCTGAGCCAATCATTGTGGCAGCACCTGTAGCAGTATTTAATACATATATTCTTCCGGTGCTTCCTAAGGCATATAACTGACCCGTTGCAGGACGCATATCGATTCCATAAATCGTTTCGGAAGCTTGTAGATTAGTGATAACTTTAGTTATAGGAGTTCCGGGATTTGATAAGTTAAAAATATGTAGATTGTTTGAAGCATCAACAGCATAAGCTACAGGGTTTGTTGGTATAGCCAAACCTATGATTGGTGTAGCTAATTTGCCTAAATCTTCTGTATTTCCGGTAGTGACATCCACTAAGTATAAATGATTTTCGCCATCAGATGTAATACTGACAAATGCCTCTCCATCAGGAGAAATATCAAAGCCGATGTCACCTGTAATGCTTCCCGATATTCCTAAGTCTCCAATAGCAGTTAATGTTCCTGCATTAGGAGGGTCTTGTTTATAAAGCATGCCAGTAGTGTTATCAATCACAAAAAGTTCAGTTGCAGTAGCTCCTGAGAAGTTGTTAGTATAAGCTGCAGCACTCAGGTTGGGCGTTCCCGGATTTACATTACCATCGGTAGCTGCTACGGCACCTGTTTCAGGATGTAATCTCAGATTTTGTCCACTTGAGGTTACTACTCTTATTCTGTCTACAGTTGGATTGAAATCAAAACCTATTAATGAGCCTGATAAAGTAGGGGAGAATGAAGTAGTGCCTAATGCCGTTGCGGCTCCTGTACTTTGATTAATGATATAAAGCCTGTTTGTACTGCCTAATCCGTATAACTGACCTGTGCCTGGACGGAAATCAATGGCTATAATGTTTTCTCCAGCCTGTAGCCCTGTAATGGTTGTTGTACTGATAGCGGTTTCTGAATTTTTTGCATTGTATTTTACGAGCGTATTGGCAGCGGTAAGCCCAATAAATTTGCGATCAGGTTTTGATACCATATTATCGGAATCGCTACTGCAACCCGTAAAAGTTGAAACAATTAGAGCTGCCCCAAGACAGCACAGGAGATTAATTGATTTTTTCATAATTAAAATATTTGAAGGTTATGTTTAAGAGTTACTTACGATAATATTTTTAAGATGGTTTTATAGTTTTTAAAATTTTCTGTAAACAAAAGCCCAACTGAAAAGTTGGGCTTTTGTAATTGTTGAATATACAGATAGTTGCGTGAGCGATGGGAGCAAAGTACCATGTACTGCGGACAGCGCGGTCCCGCCTTTGGGCGGGACACGCCAAAAAAAAATCCTGCTCTTTCGGGCAGGATATCTCTATTTGATTTAAATTTTTTTACAAATGGATGACTTCTCCGTAAGCATCGGCAACTGCTTCCATTACGGCTTCACTCATGGTTGGGTGAGGGTGAACTGCTTTCAGGATTTCGTGTCCTGTGGTTTCCAGTTTTCTGGCCACAACGGCTTCAGCAATCATGTCGGTTACTCCGGCACCAATCATGTGGCAGCCTAACCATTCGCCATATTTCGCATCGAAGATTACTTTTACGAATCCGTCAGGAGTTCCGGCTGCTTTAGCTTTTCCTGAAGCGGTGAATGGGAATTTCCCAATTTTTAGTTCGTATCCTTTTTCTTTTGCCTGTTTTTCGGTTAATCCTACTGAGGCAATTTCAGGGGTTGCATAAGTACAGCCCGGGATGTTTCCGTAGTCAATAGGTTCAACGTGTAGTCCTTTGATTTTCTCCACGCAGTTGATTCCTTCGGCAGATGCAACGTGCGCCAATGCCTGACCTGGAGTCACATCACCAATAGCATAATAACCCGGAACATTGGTTTGAGAGAAAGCATCTACAAGGATTTTATCTTTGTCGGTTTTGATACCCACTTCTTCCAATCCGATGTTTTCAATATTCGTTTTGATTCCTACTGCTGAAAGCAGGATATCTGCTTCTAATACTTCTTCTCCTTTTGCAGTTTTTACAAATGCTTTTACGCCTTTGCCCGAAGTATCAATTCGTTCTACAGACGAGTTGGTCATAATGGTGATTCCGGCTTTTTTCAATGAACGCTCAAATTGTTTTGAGATGTCTTCGTCTTCCACAGGAACTACATTTGGCATAAACTCAACTATGGTCACTTCGGTTCCCATAGCATTATAGAAATGAGCAAATTCCACACCAATAGCCCCTGAACCCACTACAATCATTTTCTTAGGTTGGGTTGGTAACGTCATTGCCTGACGGTAACCAATCACTTTTACGCCATCCTGCGGCAGATTTGGCAATTCACGTGAACGAGCTCCGGTAGCAATAATGATGTGGTCTGCTGAATATTCGGTAACTTTTCCATCTGCAGCAGTCACATCAACCTTTTTACCCGGTTTTATTTTACCAAAACCATCGATAACGTCAATTTTGTTTTTCTTCATAAGGAACTGAACTCCTTTACTCATTCCGTCTGCAACATCTCTCGAGCGTTTTACTACGGCAGAGAAGTCTTTGTCAAATTCCTTTACGGTCAATCCGTAATCAGAAGCATGTTTTAGGTAATCAAAAACCTGAGCCGATTTTAAAAGGGCTTTTGTTGGGATACAACCCCAGTTAAGGCAGATTCCTCCAAGGCTTTCTTTTTCGATAACGGCTGTTTTAAAGCCTAATTGCGAAGCACGGATTGCAGTAACATAACCACCCGGGCCGCTTCCTAAAACAATAATATCGTATTTCATTTTATATAATTTTCTAAATTAATTTGAGACTGCGAATTTAAGGATTTATTTTCAAATTTATTCAACTTCCGAAGCAAACTGTGAATCATATAGCTTTTTATAAAACCCTTCGGTTTTGTTGACTAATTCCTGATGCGAACCTTGTTCTACAATACGTCCTTTGTCCATAACAATAATCTTATCTGCATTGATAATTGTTGCCAAACGGTGGGCTATCACAATAGAAGTCCTTCCTTTGGTTATCGTTTCGGTAGCCCGTTGTATCAGTTCTTCGCTATAAGTATCAATAGACGATGTCGCTTCATCCAGAATAAGAATACTCGGATTACTTACATAAGCTCTCAGAAAGGCAATCAGTTGACGTTGGCCCGAAGACAACATTACGCCACGCTCTTTGACATCATAATCATAACCTCCGGGAAGGTTTTTAATGAATTTATGTACTCCGATTTCCTTAGCTGCCCTGATTACTTCTTCACGCGAAATAGCAGGATTGTTTAGTGTAATGTTATTATGAATGGTATCTGCAAAAAGAAATACATCCTGAAGTACGATGGCAATTTGCTTCCGAAGGCTTTCCAACGTAAACTTATTGATAGGCTGACCATCAATAAAAATGGCTCCGGAATCTATTTCATAGAATCGGTTGAGCAGATTGATAATGGTTGACTTTCCGGCTCCTGTAGCTCCCACAATAGCAATAGTTTCCCCCGGATTGACCTTGAGGTTGATTCCTTTTAATACTTCTTCATTTGGAATATAGCTGAATCGTACCTTGTCAAATTGGATTTCACCTTTGAAATGCCATGCCGTTTCGGTTCCGGTTTCCTGAACATCTGAATTGGAATCAAGAATATCAAAAACACGGTTGGCGGCAATCATTCCCATTTGCATCTCATTGAATTTATCTGCAATTTGGCGCAACGGATTGAATAGCATTCCGATGAACATGGTATATGAAATCATATCTCCGGTTGTTGTAAATGGATTTCCGTGTACGATCTGCATTCCTCCGTAAAGAATTACAGAACCTAGTGTTAAGGAAGAAATAATATCAGCAATGGGAAAGAAGATGGAGTTGTAAAGAATGTTCTTAATCCAGGCATTGTTATGCTTTTGGTTGATTTGTTTAAATTTTTCAAACTCGATTTGCTCTCGGTTAAAAATCTGAACAATACGCATTCCGGTAACACGTTCCTGAACAAAAACGTTCATATTGTTTACCTGAGTACGCACTTCTTCAAAAGCAACCTGCATTTTACGCTGGAAAATTCGAGTAATGTAAACTAAGACAGGCATAGCCAGAACTACAATCATTGACAGATGCCAGTTCATATAAAACATCACCACAAGAC
>CAMFLD010000287.1 GCA_945957245.1 uncultured Flavobacterium sp.
GAGGTATCGTACCTACTTCTACTTTAGTTAGATTACCTTCCTCCTGACAGGAAAAACAAAGAAATAAAACAAAAAAGAATAGAAAAAAACGTTTCATAACCAATACTTTTTAAAGCAAACTTATCATTACTTACCTTAAAAAATTGTCAGCTAGGCGACATGTAGCTTAAATTAAACTATGACTTTATTTTCAAACTTCAATTTGAAATCCCTATTCTCAGATGATATAACCTATCAAACCCTTTAAATTGTTGGGATCATAGAATGTGCTTTTTTGAGAAAACTTATATGTAATGGCAAAAAAAACGCTTCAGTTTCCTGAAGCGTTTGTATTTAATAAAAATCTTTCTATTCTAATGCAAAAGTCACACTTACATTAGTATTGATTTCCAATTCTCCGATAGCTAATGTCTCTCTGCTTCCGGCACTGTCAGCTGCCATGGCGTATGCTCCTTTGAACATTGGCTGTGGCACATACGCTTGAGAATTATCTGTTATTAATAGAGCTTTTCCAACTTTCTGTCCTAAAACCGAAACATAATCCTGAGCCTTTTGTCTAGCATCAAGTATTGCTTTCTTTCTGGCTTCTCTTTCATAATCTTCCATTTTAGAAGATTTAAACTCCACTCCGCTGATTGTATTTACTCCGGCATCGTTAAGTCCCATCATCAACTCATCATACTTAGACAAGTCTTTTAAAGTAATCGTCAGCGATTGATTGGCCTGAAAATTATTTTTCTTTTTTTCATAATCGTAGCTTTTATATAAGCTTACATTATTGGTTTTGTAATCTGTTGCAGGAATTCCCATTTTCTTTAAAAATTTAATCACTTTATCCACTACTTCGTCATTAAGTGATTTTACTTCTTTAGAATCTTTTCCTGAATTTTGAAAGCCGACATTAATCACTGCCTGATCGGGAGCCACTTTAATTTTCCCTTCTCCGCTAACCGAAATCTGAGGCACTTGTGCTTTTTGCTCCTGTGCCTGGCTGGCTAAACCAACTAATGTTACTAAAATTAATACTGTTTTTTTCATAGCGCTTTATATTTAAATGTTTGTTTTTATGATTTCAAAAGTTATGCCAATTATAGTTTACCCATCTTGGCCATTATGAAAAGAATAATAATAGGAATTGCCAAAAGAACAACCATTAGGGTACTTTCATGGAAAAGTGCCGGATCTTTCATCAATGTTATAGCATAACCTCCAATAGCCCCTCCAAAATGCGCTGTATGACCAATATTATCGGTTCTGCTTTTCATTCCGTAAATAGAATATAATAAATAAAGTATCCCAAAAAGATATGTTGGAATATGTATAACTCCAAATAAATAAATTGGTAAATCAGGATCAATCAATATAGCCGAATAAATTATTCCCGTTACTGCTCCCGAAGCACCAACGGCGGTGTAACTATATTCATTACCATGAAAAACCATGGTGAGCAGGCTTCCAAAAATTAAACTTCCAAAATATACAAGCAAGAAAGACATATTACCTAATGCTCCTGTAACTACTGGTGCAAAAGAATAGAAAGCAATCATATTGAATGCCAAATGAAATAAATCAGCATGCAGAAATCCGGAAGAAATCATCCTTATCTGTTCTCCTGCCCGTATACTACCTACATGAAACTGGTATTTTCTAAAAAAATAGCTGTCATTAAATCCTTTAATGCTAATCAGTACGTTGGCAGCTACTATAGCCAAGACAAAAATATTATACATATACACAACTTTTATTATTCTATTCAATCTGCCTAAGGCAACGAGTGTAAAAATACTACTTACTTAGCAATTGTTAAATAGGGCAGGTTAAAATAACTTTAAACTTTATATTTGCATAAAAACAGAGTAGATGCAGTTAATTACTTTTATCCTGGCCTATCCTTTTATATGGCTTATTTCTATACTTCCCTTTCCGATGCTTTATGCATTTTCAGATTTTGTATGTTTTCTGGTTTACCGTGTCTTTGGCTATCGTAAAAAAGTAGTACGCAATAACCTTGCAATGACATTGCCCCATTTATCAGAAAAGGAAAGACTCCAAATTGAAAAGAAATTTTACAGCCACATGTGTGATATGTTTCTTGAGATGATGAAAACGATGGGCATGTCACAAAAACAAATGGAAAAACGATACAGGTTCACTAATCTGGACTTATATCTTGAAATGGAGAAGAAAGGAAAAAGTATTATCCTGCTTTGTGCTCATTATGCTTCTTATGAATGGCTTGTTTCAATGAATTTACATATAAGTTTTGAAGGTTACGGCGTGTATAAAAAAATCAACAATAAGTATTTTGATAAATTGGTAAAGGACATCCGTTCAAGGTTTAAGACGCATCTGATTACTACAACTGAAACAATTGCTACTATTGAAAGAAATCATAAAGTGGGTAAATTGGGAGTATTTGGCTTAGCCAGTGATCAATCGCCACAGGCCTCAAGAGCTTTCCATTGGGCACCATTTATGGGAATCGAAACACCGGTACATACCGGAGCTGAAATGCTGGCAAAACGGTTCGATATGAACATGATTTTCCTTAAAAGCAAAAAAATAAAAAGAGGTCACTACGAAGCTACTTTCGAATTAATGGCAGAAAATCCAAAAGAAATACCTAACTATGAAATCTCTGAAGATTTTTTAAGACGGGTTGAAAAACAAATCCTTGAGGCTCCAGAATTTTATCTTTGGACCCACAAACGCTGGAAACACAGAAAATCTGACCAGTAAATATTAGGAGTTAAACCAACTCTTAACCAAAGCTTTTTCCAGATGCAATGAATCTTTATGGGTAAATTCATTTGTTGCCGAATCATATTGATAATCTTTTGACCATTCTTTATGATGCTTTGCTAATTCCTTAATACTCTCGCAAACCATTTTGATTTCATCAGTTGTGGTAGTAGGATGAATTGACATCCTTATCCAACCCGGTTTTTTTATAAGATCTCCCGAAGTTATCATACATACTAAATCATGGGAAGTCTGCTGGTCAACGTGAAGCAGGTAATGCCCATAGGTTCCGGCACAGCTGCATCCTCCCCGGGTTTGGATCCCAAATCTATCATTCAGCATCTTAACTCCAAGGTTATAATGAAGGTCATCGATATAAAAAGAAATCACTCCCAAACGTTCCTGATGCTGGTTTGCCACAATTTTGAGGTTATCAATATGATTGAGTTCCGAAAAAACATACGCTACAATTTCATGTTCCCGCTCCAAAATATTAGGAACTCCCATTTCTTCTTTCAACTGAATGGCAAGTGCCGTTTTGATCACCTGAAGAAAGCCCGGTGTACCACCATCTTCCCTATCTTCAATATTATCAATGTATTTATGTTCTCCCCACGGATTTGTCCATGAAACTGTTCCTCCTCCGGGACAATCCGGCACATTATTGTGGTAAAGATTTTTGTTAAAAACTAAAACACCCGAAGTTCCGGGCCCTCCGAGGAATTTATGTGGAGAAAAGAAAATAGCATCCAGATAACGTTCTTCATCAGGGTGCATATCGATAGTGACATAAGGTCCTGAACAGGCAAAATCAACAAAACAAACACCTCCGTTTTCATGCATTATCTTAGCCACTTCATGATAAGGTGTCTGAATTCCTGTAACGTTGGAACAGGAAGTAATTGAAGCTATCTTAAAGCTGCGGTCCTGATATTTTTTTAAGGATTCCCTGAATTCATCCAAACAGAACAAACCCTCTTCATTGGCAGGTAGCACTACCACATCAGCAATAGTCTCCAACCAGGAAGTCTGATTCGAGTGATGTTCCATGTGAGAAATAAAAACTACTGGACGTACAGCCTTAGGAATTTCAATAAAATCTTTAAGGTTTTCGGGTATTTTCAATCCAAGGATACGCTGGAACTTATTTACTACTCCCGTCATACCGGTGCCGGTATTGATAAGAACGTCATTTTCATTTGCATTAACATGACGTTTAATAATTTTTTTAGCTTCATGGTAAGCCATGGTCATAGCTGTCCCGGAAATAGTTGTTTCAGTATGAGTATTGGCTACAAAAGGACCAAAATCATTCATCAGCTTTTCCTCAATAGGCCGATACAACCTACCACTTGCTGTCCAATCGGTGTAGATGATTTTCTTTTTCCCAAAAGGAGATTCAAACTCCTGATCAATTCCAATGATATTCTCTCGGAATTGCTGAAAATAGTGCTCCAGTTTGGTTTCTGCTGCAGTGGTAATCATAATGTAACAATTTGATTTCAAAGATACATTATTTTTAATTTTAGCTAAAAATAAATACGCTTCTTTGTGAAATCCGTAAATTGCTGTCTATTATTAAACCTAAAGCCTTCTCGAAAGTCTTACCTTAAAATTTCTATTATGAAGAAAATATTCTTACTGCTTTTTGTTATTCTGGGAATAACATCTGCTCACAGCCAGGAAAACAACACTACAGAAA
>CAMFLD010000288.1 GCA_945957245.1 uncultured Flavobacterium sp.
CGACAACAACACACTGCATATCGTCGGCAGCGTCAGATGTGTATAAGAGACAGTAGTTAAGGAATTTGATAGGGTAAAAATGAATCTTGACCCGTTCAATTGGGAGATAATCATCACCTGGAATGACAAAGTAAATAAGTACAAAAATCCGGTTTACAGTTTTAAAGTGCGTGACAAGGAAATCAAAATCCAAACCCATACCGAGAGTTTGTCGCACACTCAAATTCCTAAGGTTGCTTTACCAAAATATCAGGCTTGGGGAGATATTTTAAAATGGAATTTACAGGAAAATGTTCCGGGAGAATTTCCGTTTGCCTCAGGATTATATCCTTTCAAAAGGGAAGGAGAAGATCCATCCCGTATGTTTGCCGGAGAAGGAGGTCCTGAGCGGACTAACAAGCGTTTCCATTATGTAAGTCAGGGAATGCCGGCAAAGCGTTTGTCAACCGCTTTTGACAGTGTGACACTATACGGAAATGATCCGGATTTACGCCCTGATATTTATGGAAAAATCGGGAATGCCGGAGTTTCTATCTGTTGTCTTGACGATGCCAAAAAACTGTACTCAGGTTTCGATTTGAGCCATCCGCTGACATCAGTATCGATGACTATCAATGGTCCGGCACCAATATTATTGGGATTCTTTATGAATGCTGCGATTGACCAAAACTGCGAGAAGTATATAATAGAAAATAATCTTCAGGTTGAAGTTGAGGAACGAATCAACGAAATCTACAAGAAAAAAGGTATTGAACGTCCAAAATACAACGGAGAATTACCACAGGGCAATAATGGTCTGGGGCTTATGCTGCTTGGAGTAACCGGAGATCAGGTTTTGCCGCAGGATGTTTATCAGGATATTAAAGTAAAGACCTTATCTCAAGTCCGCGGAACAGTTCAGGCTGATATTCTAAAAGAAGATCAGGCTCAGAATACCTGCATTTTCTCTACCGAATTTGCACTAAGACTAATGGGAGATGTTCAGGAATATTTTATACAAAAAAATGTGCGTAATTTTTATTCGGTTTCTATTTCCGGGTACCATATTGCCGAGGCTGGAGCCAATCCGATTACGCAGTTAGCTTTTACACTAGCCAATGGTTTCACTTATGTAGAATACTATCTGAGCCGTGGGATGAACATCAATGATTTTGGACCAAACTTATCATTCTTTTTCTCTAACGGAATTGACCCGGAATATGCTGTTATTGGAAGGGTAGCGCGTAAGATTTGGGCGAAAGCCATGAAAAATAAATACGGAGCCAATGAAAGAGCGCAGATGTTGAAATACCACATCCAAACCTCAGGGCGTTCGCTGCACGCACAGGAAATTGATTTTAACGACATTCGTACAACTTTACAGGCTTTGTATGCTATTTACGACAACTGTAATTCACTGCATACCAATGCTTATGATGAAGCAATTACAACTCCAACCGAGGAAAGTGTTCGCCGTGCAATGGCCATTCAGTTAATTATCAATAAGGAATTGGGATTAGCTAAAAATGAAAACCCAATCCAAGGTTCGTTTATCATTGAAGAACTTACGGATTTGGTTGAAGAAGCAGTGCTACAGGAATTTGACCGTATCACAGAACGTGGCGGAGTACTCGGAGCGATGGAAACGATGTACCAGCGTTCTAAAATACAGGAAGAAAGTTTGTATTATGAAACCTTGAAACATACAGGTGAATTTCCAATTATTGGAGTTAATACTTTCCTGAGTTCGAAAGGTTCTCCAACGGTGCTTCCGGCAGAAGTTATCCGTGCTACGGAAGAAGAAAAGCAGGAACAGATTAAAACGCTGAGTAACCTTCACAAAGCCTATCAGGATTTTGAAGACGAACAGATAGCAGCACTTCAGAATGCTGCCATCAACAATGAAAATATCTTTGAGGTATTGATGAATGCTACTAAATATTGTTCGTTGGGTCAAATTACTTCCGGTTTGTTTGAAGTAGGAGGGCAGTATAGAAGGAATATGTAATTTTTGTTTAAAATGCTTCCGGAAATAAGAACATTTTCAGGTGTTAATCTTATTGGTATGAGTCAGACAATGACTTTTGCTGATGACAGCACTTTTTTACTTTGGAGTACTTTTATGCCAAGGCGTAATGAAATCCAAAATAAGATAGATGCTAAATTATATAATGTGGTTTTTTATCCGGAAGGATTTAATTTTTCTCCTGATATTCCTTTTGTTAAATGGGCTACAGTAGCGGTAAATCCTGTTCCTGAAATTGCAAGCGGAATGCAATCGCTGTTCATCCCCGAGGGTTTGTATGCAGTTTTTGTTTATAAAGGTAAAAATACTGAAGCGAATTCTTTCTTCAAATATATTTTTGCAGACTGGCTGCCGTCATCGGATTATACTTTGGATAATCGTCCTCATTTTGAAATTTTAGGAGAAAAATTCAAACACGGTAATGCTGATTCAGAAGAAGAAGTTTGGATACCTATAAGACTCAAATAATCTTCCTGTAATTACTCACTACATTCCGAAAGTATTTTAATTCGTGCCTTAGGTTCTCCTAAAGCTTCAGCTCGTTTGAAATTGTAACAGGCTTTTTCTTTATTGCCTATGTCGGCATATATTTCACCCAAACTGAAATAGGCTACCTTATATAAAGGATCTTTCTGTACGGCTATTTCCAGGTATTTTAATGCATTGGCATTGTCCTTTTTTTCCCGGTAAACCTGCGCTATATTGTTATAGGACATCGCATAATTTTCATCAGCTTTAATCGCTTCCAGAAAGGATTTGATGGCATCGTCAAATTTCCTAATGTACATATAGGATATTCCCATGGCTACCCAGGATTCAACATTTTTTTTATCCAGTTGTACGGCTTTTTTATAGTCCAAAATAGCTGCTTCATGTTGGTTTAATTCCTGTTTGAATTTTCCCCGGTTGTAATACAGGTAGGCTGAATCCGGGATAATTTTAATCATTTCATCATATTTTTTGATGGTTTGATCAACCTTTCCGGCAGTATATAAATTATAAGATTCCTCGTAAAGGTCATTTACTTTCAACATTTTGGCACTGAATAATTCCCTACAGTTTTTATACAGGAAAGTGTGCGCATAAAGATATTCTTCCGACAATCTTTTTTTTACCATTTTAGCACCTTTATTCATATCGGTACAAGCTTCTGTTTTTTTTCCGGCAACAAGTTCTTCATTCGCCCGATTCATATAATTTTCAAACGAGTCGGGAAACAGGCTGATAAGTTTAGTGTAATCTTCAATAGCCCGATTATGGTATCCCAGCTTTGAACAGCATCCGGCGTGGTATTCCAGACTGCTGACAGTATTAGGATTTCGCTCTAAAATCCGGTTAAAAACATTAAGGGCATTTGTATAATCGTCTTTAGCGAAATATGTTTTCCCTAATTCGTTATAGGCAAACTCCTGATTAGGTCTGATGCTTATAGCTCTTTCATAATTGGCAACAGATTGTTTTGTATCACCATAAATATCATAAACATTGCCTAGCATCGTATAAGCTTCGTAGTAATTATCGTCCAGTGAAACGGCTTTTTTGCAATCAGCAATTACAGCATCATAATTTTTCAAATCGTAGTTGGCACTACTTCTGTTGTAATAATAAGCAGCTTTGTCAGGTTTTAAGGCTATTAGTTTGTTGAAATCAGCTATTGCTCCTTTGTTGTCTCCAATTTCGTCCTTGTATCTTGCGCGATGGTCCAGGGCTTCATCGTCTTTTGGGTTGGTATTTACTGCATTATCCAATTCTTTTAAAGCGTTCTGCGTATCATTGGTCCAGGCATAATAAATAAAGGCTACAATGTAACTCTGAGATTCTTTTGGCAATTCTTTTTTTAAATTTTCAGCAGTCATTTTAGCCTCAGCAGGACGTTTGGCTGCCAATAAAGCGTGGATTTTATCGGCATAGGAATAAAAGTAGTTTTTGTCTAAACTAATGGCTTTGTTGTATGCTGCTATGGCTTCATCATATTTCCCCTGTTCTTTTAATATTAATCCTTTATGATGATGGGCAATTACATTTTTTGGGTCAATTTCGATGGCTTTGTTGGCATCAGTCAATGCATTTGTAAAGTCCTTTTTACCTAAATAACTTTCACTCCGATGGGCGTAAGCTATAGCGGAAGATGGGTCTATTTCCAAAGCTTTACCAAACAGCGCAATGGCTTCATCATAATTGTGATTGCGGTCTTGTTTCAGTCCTAATTGGATGAATTCCTCTTTTGTAGTTTGTGCAGTGCAGGTTATGCCGGATAGTAGGAATAACAGAAGTAAAGAATTTAGGCCGTATTTTTTAATCATTTTCGTTTGAAGTTTGATCATTGTTGAATTTTCGGGAAATGCTTTTCAGCTTTTCCTGACGGGAGACTTTTTTGGCTTTTTCCTTGTCCCTGTCTCTTATACACATCTCCGAGCCCACGAGACCGAGGCTGATC
>CAMFLD010000289.1 GCA_945957245.1 uncultured Flavobacterium sp.
GTCACCACGTTGGAAATCATAACTGAAATTTTCCAGAATCACACGGTCGCCAAATTTTTTATAGATTTTATGAAGCTCAATGATTTTACTTCCCATACGTTCCATATTAATTTCAAGCTCAACCACATTTTCTTTTCTTCGGCTTTCAGCTACAGCCTTGATTTTGTAGAAATCATCCTGACGTGATTTTGACTTGGTTGTTCTGGCTTTCGGCTGGCGGCGCATCCAGGCCAATTCCTTAACGAAAAGGTTCTGCGCTTTGTCAATTGTGGCATTTTCCATAGC
The DNA here is from genome assembly GCA_945957245.1 of uncultured Flavobacterium sp. GTDB lineage: Bacteria > Bacteroidota > Bacteroidia > Flavobacteriales > Flavobacteriaceae > Flavobacterium. Next base: position 286 of record CAMFLD010000289.1, read on the forward strand.
AATACGCTCTTCCTTTTTTTGAAGATAATACGAATAATTGCCTTTATAGGAATATATTTTTCCGTTATCTAACTCGATAATTTCATTACAGACACGCTCTAAGAAAAAACGGTCGTGAGTTACCATAAAAAGCGTAATGCTTTCTTTGGCAAAATAACTTTCCAGCCATTCAATCATTTCTAAATCTAAATGGTTAGTAGGCTCATCTAAAATCAGTAAATCGGGTCTATTGATTAGGATTATGGCTAATGAAAGTCTTTTTCGCTGTCCTCCTGAAAGGCTTTTTACTTTCAGCTTCAAATCGTCCAGCTTGAGCTTGGATAAAATTTGTTTGAACTGCGTTTCAAAATCCCAGGCATTGTGGCTGTCCATTTCGTCAAAAGCCAATTGGTACTTTTCCTCATCTTCAGGATTTTCCAAAGCTTTTTCATAGCGTTCGATTACTTTTAGGATTTCGTTATCCGAAGCAAAAATACTTTCCTCAATCGTAAGTTCCGGCTGAAGATTGTCTTTCTGGGAAAGGAAAGCCATTCTGATGCCTTTACGCATGATGACCTGTCCGGTATCGGGTTCGTCCTCACCATTAATGATGTTCATGATGCAGGTTTTTCCGGAACCGTTTTTAGCAATAAAGGCTATTTTCTGGTCTTTGTTAATACCAAAAGAAATCTCTTTAAATAAGGTTCTCTCCCCAAAGGATTTCGATATGTTTTCTACTGAAAGGTAATTCACTTTTTAAGTTATTAGTTGACTGGTGATTTTTGTCGGTTGCAAAAGTAGTATTTTAAAATCGTTCATCATTTTTCAAATCTTCAAATTTCCAAAATTTCAAATCGATACCTTATATTTGCCTCATGCAACTATCGGTTATCATCCTTAATTATAACGTGCGCTATTTTTTGGAGCTCTGTGTTTTGAGTGTACAAAAAGCCATTCAAAACCTAGATGCCGAAATTATTGTTGTTGATAATAATTCTTCCGATGACAGCTGCCAAATGATGAAGCAGCGTTTTCCAACTATCAGACTGATTGAAAATAAGGAGAATTTAGGTTTCCCCAAAGGAAATAACATTGCAGTTAAGGAAGCTAAAGGCGAATATATTTGCATTCTTAATCCCGATACAGTCGTTGCCGAAGATACTTTTGAAAAGGTTCTGGCTTTCGCCAAAAGCAAACCCGATTTGGGTATCGTGGGCTGTAAACTCATTGACGGAACCGGCAATTTCCTGCCCGAAAGCAAGCGCAGCATTCCAACGCCCTGGGTGGCTTTTACCAAAATATTCGGGTTGTATAAATGCTTCCCAAAATCAGATTGGTTCAATAAATATTATGCCCAACATCTTGATGAAAATCAAACGGGTCAGGTTGACATTCTTGTAGGAGCCTTTATGCTGATGAAGCACAGTTTATATAAAGAACTGGAAGGTTTTGATGAAAACTGTTTTATGTATGCCGACGATATTGATTTATCTTATCGGGCATTACTGAAAGGTTGTAAAAACTATTATTTCCATGGAACTTCTGTGATACATTACAAAGGTGAAAGCACTGTGAAGGATGCTGCTTATATGAAGCATTTCCGTGATTTTCTGAATTTTTTCTATACCAAACATTTTAGGAAATCCTTCTTTTTCAATATGATGGCTCAATTAGGAGCGTTTTATTTTTCTCTTGTAAAAGTTTTTCAGGGAAAGCCCAAGGCTAAAAGTCAACCATCAAACTATCTCTTAGTTTCTGATAATGAAGCTAGAAAAGAAAAATGGCAATCCCGACTTCAAAAAAACACAGAAAGAACTATATTGGAAAACGGAAAAATAGTATTTTCGCAAACGTTTGCGAAAGCCAAAAATGCAGAGGTGATTTTGGATATTAATTATCTTGATTTCAAGGCAGCTATAGCATTTTTCGAAGCTAATAAAAACAAGTCGTTTACATTTAAACTGTTGCCGCCACAAAGCAATTTTATCATCGGAAGCAATAGTAGTAACGACAGAGGAGAAGTAATTAATTTGTAGAAAAGCAAAATAATCGCTTTTTCTTTTAGTATTTTTGCATCAAAATTTAACACACAACGTTAGTTTATATACAATGGCAAAGTTTGAATTGAAATTACCTAAAATGGGTGAAAGTGTTGCGGAAGCAACCATTACAAATTGGTTAAAGAATGTTGGCGACGCCATCAGTGCCGATGAAGCAGTCCTGGAAATCGCTACCGATAAAGTGGACAGTGAAGTACCAAGTGAAGTTTCAGGAACCTTAACCGAAATTTTATTCCAGGTTAATGATGTGGTAAAAGTAGGCCAGACCATTGCTATTATTCAAACAGAGGGTGGAAGTGTTAGTGGCGGAGGAACTCCGGATGCTAAAACAGAAGCAATACCGGCAGCTGTAGCCGAAGTAGCCAAAACAGTTGAAACTGCTAAAGAAACAGTAGCTCCTGCCGATTTTAAAACATCAGACAAATTCTATTCTCCTTTAGTAAAAAATATTGCTTCAGCCGAAGGTATTTCAGTAGCAGAATTAGACACAATAACGGGTTCAGGGAAAGACGGCAGAGTAACTAAAGACGATATTCTTAACCATATCAAAAACAGAGGAAGTCAGCCCATTGCTGCTCCACAAGCGAGTGCTCCTGCACCTGCAACAGTAGCACCACCACAAGCCACACAGCCTATTGCTGTTCCGGTTTCTGTAAATGGCGGTGACGAAATTGTAGAAATGGACCGTATGCGTAAACTGATTTCAGGGTACATGGTAGCTTCTGTACAAACTTCAGCTCACGTTCAGTCCTTTATTGAAGTTGATGTTACCAATATTGTAAAATGGAGGGATAAAGTTAAAAATGCTTTCGAAAAGCGGGAAGGTGAAAAACTCACATTCACTCCAATTTTCATGGAAGCAGTAGCAAAAGCACTAAAAGACTTCCCGGGAATGAATATATCTGTTGATGGCGAGTACATCATTAAACGTAAAAATATCAACCTCGGAATGGCAGCAGCATTGCCTAACGGAAATCTAATTGTTCCGGTCATCAAAAATGCAGACCAATTGAATTTAGTAGGAATGGCTAAAGCGGTTAACGATCTAGGAAACCGTGCTAAAGCAGGAAAACTTAAACCGGACGATACGCAGGGAGGAACCTATACGGTAACTAATGTGGGAACTTTCGGCTCCGTGTTTGGTACCCCAATCATCAACCAGCCTCAGGTAGGAATTCTGGCTCTTGGAGCGATTAGAAAGGTTCCGGCTGTAATTGAAACTCCGGAAGGTGATTTTATCGGAATCCGTCAAAAAATGTTCCTGTCACACTCTTATGATCACAGGGTTGTAGACGGAGCTTTAGGAGGAAGTTTTGTTAAACGTGTAGCCGATTACTTAGAAGCGTTTGACGTAAATAGAGAATATTAATCATATGATTTGAATTTATAAATGAAACCTTTCAAGTAATTGAAGGGTTTTATTATTGGAGTTTATAAAAAATCAAACTTAAATGAAACACAATTTTTTATATACATTACTTACGGTTTTTGCATTTCAATTGACATTCTCCCAATTAGTAAATTTAGATACTTCTTTTGGGAATGATGGAAAGATAATAAATACGAGTGTCACCAGTGGACAAATAATACAATTGCAGAATGATGGAAAAATAGTCTCCTGCTATTTGGGTAATTTTTCAATTTCTGGAAATGTTAAATTAGCTCGATTCAATAGTGATGGAAGTATTGATACTAACTTTGGTATTAATGGATTTGTAAATACTTCTGTGGTAAATGAAACCGGAAATATAAACATGATGAAACTTCAGCCCGATGGTAAAATTTTGGTTGTGGGTTTTGTTTCTTCAAATGGTAGTGCCAATGGAAGTTACATGGATTTTTGTACTGTTAGATATAATTCTGATGGCACAATTGATTCAGGTTTTGGAACAAATGGTTATGCAATAACAGGATTTCAGAATTTAAGTGAAGACCAGGCTGAGGTTGTTGAAATTCAAAATGACGGGAAAATATTAGTTGGCGGATACAGCAGTCAAAATTACTTATCTTCATCTAATTATTCTGCTGATTTTGCATTAGTAAGATATATGTCCGAT
>CAMFLD010000290.1 GCA_945957245.1 uncultured Flavobacterium sp.
ACGCCGGTTTTTTCAGTCAGATTCCTGTAAATAATTTTTTGCCCGGCTTTGGCCAGCGACTGCATTTCATCAGCAACTTCCAAAGCAAGCTCCTTAAGATCAAAATGCGTAAACTGCGCTTCGATTTTACCGCTTTCCAATTTTTCAATCTGAAGGAAATTATTCAGGATAGCGGTAAGCCCGGTCACAGAAGCTTTTATTTTGTTGGCATGTTTTGAAATTTCAGGAAAACCGGACTGTTGGGAATACTTATCAATAAGCGAGGCCGAAAGCTGTATGGTACTCAATGGAGTTCTAAACTCATGCGAAGCCATAGAAATAAATCTGCTTTTGAGCTGGTTCAGTTCCTTTTCACTCTCAAGGGAGTTGCTTATCTGTTCTTTGGCTATTTCGAGTGCAAGTATAGTTTCGTTTAACGATTGGGTCCTTACTTCAACCAATTCTTCCAAGTGTAAAGTATAATCCTTAAGGCGTTCTTCAGCTTCTTTCTGATTGGAAAGGTCGTGGATGAACCCTACATAAAATACTTCATCTTGGTATTTCACTTCACTTACTCCAAGTCTCATAGGAAAAATAGTTCCGTCCCTGCGAAGCCCATTCACCTCCCTGCCAATTCCAATAATTCTAGGTTTGCTTGTTACATGATAACGCCTGATGTAATGATCATGTTGTAGGCTGTCAGGCGTTGGCATCAGCATCGAAATATTATTACCGATAACTTCTTCAGGAAGGTAGCCAAATAACTTACAGGCAGAAGGGTTGATACTTTGTACTATGCCTTCAGCATTGATAGAAATAATACCATCAATAGCATTTTGGACAATATCATTTAAAAGCTCTGAGTTTTTCATTTTGAATTAGGATAGTCAAAGATAGAAAACTGGGAGCGACTACTAAAATAAATTCCATACCACATTGCAAATAGTTATCGCTCCGGTAATCAAAATAAGGACTAATGATAGTTTGATAAAGTATTGCTGAGGTATATAATTGAGGATTTTTTTCCCAATGTAAGAGCCAATCAGTGCTATTGCAAATAGATAGGGGACATAGCCCCAAATAGGTTTGCTGATGTAACCATTCTGATAATAGACTACGCTTCTGGATAAGTCAATAAAAAAATCGATGCAGGCAGAAGTTGCAATAAAAACACTTTTTTCAAGATTGAAAGCAGCCATAACCAATCCCCTAATGGCTCCTCCTGTGCCGACAAGCCCGGCAGAGAATCCTGAAAAAGAACCTCCTAAAGCCGAATTAAGCTTGGTGGGAGTTATCGGATTATTTTTTACCAGAAAAAAAACACTGAAGATAATCAGGAACAGGGCTAAAATTATTTCAAGCATTTTCCCGCTGAGGTAACGGGTTAGGTAACTCCCAATAATGACAAAAATCACTGAGGGTATTCCGATTGTGATAAGCAGTTTTTTATCAAGTCCTTTTTTAAAAAGAAACAGCTTACTGATATTGCTGGCCAAATGCAGTAATGCCGTTAGCCCAAGGACGGTATGAAAATCAAGGAAAAAGCTCCCTATCGGAACAAAGAAAACAGAAGAACCGAATCCGCCTATTGTACCCAGGATTTCAGCTAAAAGAGCCCATAACAGGAAAAACGGATTTATATTCATCGGACTTTTTTAAAAGCAAAAATTAAATAGGAAAGCCAAATATAAAATGATAAACATCATCGGAAATGACCTAAGGCTAAAATAATAATTTTATCTTTATGATTTGTATCACATTCTTTTAGAGCTACTTTGATGAAATTTGTATTGCTGATTTGTTCTCACAAAAACAACTGCTAATTAATATATTCAACCAATGAAAACAAAGAAAGTTTTAGTACCGATAGATTTTTCGGCAAATTCTAAAAAAGCCATGCGTTTTGCTATCCAGTTTGCCCTACAGACTAATTCAGAAATTCTATTTTTCCATGTAGTAAATATCATTCCCCCAACTACAGATGGAGCGTGGGATTTTCCCTATTATGCACAACTCCAGGAGAATGAAGTAAATAGAAGTCAAAATTATTTGGAAAAATTAGTAAAGAAAATAGCGGGAAAAAGTGCCATTTCTTCAAATTATAAATGTTTCTGTCAATTAAGTACAAATGTTAATGTTGAAATCAACAATTTTGCTGAGCAACATAAAGTTGATTTTATCTGCATCGGCGCCACAGGAACCGGAGTCATAGGAAAGCTTTTTGGAACAGTAGCCTCTTATCTGATGGTACATTCAGAAGTGCCGGTTTTTGTGATTCCCAAAAATTACAGAATGAAACCATTGGCTGATATCTGTCTTTCAACTGATATGATTGACCCGGAACCCGAAATCAGTAAAGTGCAGAAACTTGCCAATTCCCTGGGAGCTATGCTGGGAGTGGTTCATTTTGATTATGAAATTGACCTAAAAGAGAATAGAGCCAACTTTAATCAGATAGTTCAAAAATTCAAAAGTGACACAATACGGTTTCAGTTTAAGAAATTAAATGCACTATATCCTTTAAATGACCATTTAAGAAGGTTTGTTGTGCAGCATAGGCCATCCATATTGGTTTTATTTACAAAACAAAACAGGAGTTGGTTTGACAGGCTTATAGTACCTAGCAACTCTGTTGATATGTCTTTTAGTGCTAAAGTACCCTTACTGGTTTATCGAAAAAACAGAAAATAATCCAAATATGACCAGCATCATACTTTTTGCGACAAAGCGGTTTTAGTTTTGTACAAAAAAAGTTATGAAATGTTCATTGACAAAAAAATAAGCCTGTTTAAACGGGCAAAATGGGCATTACATCTTCCTTAAATTTTAAATATTTTATAGATGAAATATTGTAACACGGCAGATGAAGCCTTAGAAGTTATAAAATCAAATAGCCGAATTTATGTGCAGGCTGCAGCCGCAACACCTTCTGTTTTAACCAATGCCTTAAGCAAAAGGCATGCTGAACTTAAAAATATTGAGGTTTGCCATTTGCATACCGAAGGTGAAGCGCCTTATGCCAATCCCAATTTTTCCGAAGCATTCCATGTAAATTCCTTTTTTATTGGGAAAAATGTGAGGCATACTATTCAGGCCGGAAATGGTTCATATACTCCGGTTTTTCTGAGCGAATTACCCAATTTGTTCCGAAAAGGAGCACTATCCCTTGATTATACTTTTATCCATGTATCACCACCCGATAATCACGGATATTGTTCTTTAGGAGTTTCAGTCGAAGCCACTGTAGCAGCTATAAGACATTCAAAAACAGTAATTGCACAGGTAAATCCAAATATGCCCCGAACCTTTGGGGACAGCATTATACATGTATCCGAAATAGATTTCCTTGTAGAAGTTAATGTTCCGGTTTTTGGACATGATGTTCAAATTCCAAATGAAATTGAAAATAGGATAGGGAAACATATTGCCAGTCTTATTGAGGATAAAAGTACTCTTCAGATGGGAATAGGTTCTATACCAAATGCAGCTCTGGCTAATTTGGGCAACCACAAAGATCTTGGGTTACATACCGAAATGTTTTCAGATGGTGTTATTGATTTGATAGAAAAAGGAGTCATCAATTGTAAATATAAAGGCGTTGTGAAAGGCAGAGCTTTGGCAACATTCCTTATTGGCTCTAAAAGATTATATGATTTTGTCGATAATAATCCGTTTATAGAAATGAGGGAATCATCCTTTGTAAATGATACAGCCGTTATTAGACGGAATCCAAAAATGACAGCTATCAATTCGGCCATCGAAGTAGATTTGACCGGACAGGTTTGTGCGGATTCCATAGGAGTCAAAATGTATTCCGGTGTAGGTGGACAAATGGATTTCATAAGAGGAGCTGCCCTAAGTGAAGGAGGTAAAGCCATAATTGCCTTACCATCTACAACCAAAAAAGGGGAGAGCAGGATAGTTCCCTTCTTAAAACAAGGTGCCGGGGTAGTAACAACACGTTCCCACGCACAATATATTATCACCGAATATGGTATTGCCGATTTATATGGAAAGACCCTCAGGCAAAGAGTCAGTGCATTGGTAAGTATTGCACATCCGGATCATCAGGAAACCATTAGCAGACAATATTACGAACTTCTAAAAGCATGTATTTAACTCTTGATTGCTATAATATGAAACAGTCGTTAATCCAAAAGTATAATGTACCCGGACCCAGATATACCAGTTATCCAACGGTTCCTTATTGGGATGCCGAATTTAAATATGAAGAATGGAAAACGGCATTTATAAGTGCCTATGACAATAATAAAAAAGAAGGTATAAGTTTGTACATCCATCTTCCTTTTTGTGAAAGCATGTGTACTTTTTGCGGATGCTATAAAAGGATAACCAAAAACCATAAAGTAGAGCATGAATATATTGAAGCACCTG
>CAMFLD010000291.1 GCA_945957245.1 uncultured Flavobacterium sp.
GTATCAATAATCCAAAATAGAGAATAATAATGATAAGGATAGTTGTGGGCGTCATAGGTTTGATTTTATTGTTGGCAAAATACAAAAAAGAAAGTAGAAAAATGAGAAAAGCGAAATGGCTTGCGAATTATCAAAACCATCACTTCTTTCTTCTTTGTTCTTTCTTCTGTTTTCTACTTTCTTTTCTCTAAATTTACCGCATGGAATTTTCTTCAAAGTTGCTTGAAAAAGCAGTAAATGAAATGGCGCAACTGCCGGGAATAGGCAGGCGGACTGCTCTTAGGCTGGTATTGCACCTGCTGAAACAGCCTTCAGAACAGACTCAGTTTTTGTCTCAGGCACTGACCAGTATGCGTGATGAGATTAAATTTTGTACTAATTGCCACAATATTTCGGATGTTGAAGTATGTGAAATCTGCAATAATCCTAACCGAAACCATAAGATAATCTGCGTTGTAGAAGATGTTCGGGATGTTATGGCTATAGAAAATACAAATCAGTTTAAAGGTATTTATCATGTTTTGGGAGGGAAAATTTCCCCAATAGACGGCATTGGACCGAGTCAGCTCAATATAGCCTCATTAGTAGAAAAAGTGAAATCGGGCGGAACAGAAGAGCTCATTTTTGCGTTAAGTTCAACAATGGAAGGCGATACGACTAATTTTTATATCTTCAGGCAAATCAAGGATTTTGATGTCAGAACCTCTACAATAGCCCGCGGGATAGCTGTTGGGGATGAATTGGAATACGCTGACGAGGTGACTTTGGGACGTAGTATACTGAACAGGATTCCATTTGAAAACACCTTAAAAAACATATAACAAAATAATAGCAAACTACATTTTTGTAATTAGAATTGAAAAACTATCTTTGTTTGCTAATTTTTTATTTAAAATAATGAACCAATCCAAAATATATTTACTGATTCTCATTAGCGTTCTGTTTACATCCTGCATACCGACCAAAGATTTGATTTACCTGCAAAAAAAGGGCGATTCTCAAAATCAGGCAGTGGAACAGGTAAATAATAAGCCTTACAGACTTCAGACTAATGATATCATGGTCATTAATATAAAAGCGATTGATCCTAAATTGGTAGAGATTTTTAATACATCAAGCAACTCTAATGGAGTTTCTTCCGGAAACGAGCAAAGTAATTATTTCAATGGCTATTCTGTGGATGACCACGGTAATATCAGAATGCCTATTTTGGGGGAGATCAACGTTTTGGGCTTCACTCTTGAAGAAGTAAGGCTTAAAATTGAAAAGATGTTGCAGGAGCAGTACTTCAAAAAGGAAGCAGGTATTTTTGTAATTGTCAAGTTGGCTGGTTTCCGTTACACAGTTAATGGTGAAATTTCCAGTAGCGGTACTAAAGTAATTTACCAGGATAAAGTAAATATTATGGAAGCCATTGCCAATGCCGGAGATATTTCAATAACGGGTGACAGGAGAAATGTGAAGGTTATAAGAAGGTATCCGCAAGGAAGTGAGACATATACAATTGACCTTACCGACAGTAAGGCAACTAGTTCTCCGGTATTTTACCTGCAACCCAATGATTACATTTACATACTTCCGTTAAAGCAGAAAACCTGGGGTACCGGAAAAACAGGTATCGAATCCCTTACCACTGTTATCACTTTACTGTCATTGGCCACAACAACTTATCTGTTGCTTAGAAACTAATTCTATTTTTCATGTTAGACGTAAAAGACTTTACTTTTTTTGATAAACAAAACAGTTTTGATTTTAAGGGATTTTTGATTAAAACCTTAAGTTATTGGAAATGGTTTGCAGTGGGTTTAATCATTGCTTTTTCTATTGCACATCAGGTAAATGTGAGAAAGCAAAAGATTTATGGAGTGGAAACTACCATTGCAGTACAGGATGAAAATAATCCATTCTTTACTTCAAACACCAGTTTAGTATTCAATTGGGGTGGTACATCAGACAAAGTTCAGATGATTTCTACCACTTTAAAGTCGAGATCTCAAAATGAATTGGTTGTTGATAAGCTGCAGTTTTATGTGGATTATTTCCAGCAGACCAAATATTTCTTAAAAGATGTATACGGTGAAATCCCTTTTAAAGTAACAGTAGATAAAACTCAATATCAATTACTGGATCAGTTTGTAAAGGTAAAAATGCTTTCAAGTAATACTTATCAACTTACTGTAAATTTGGCTTCTACATCAGTGCCTGTAATCCGTTACATGGATAATAAAAAAACAATTCTTCATGTTAATGGAAAAGAATTCAAAAGAGTTTACAGAGTTGGAGAAATAGTCGATTTGCCTTTTCTGCATTGGACCTTAACCAAAGTACCTTCTTTTGACGGTGCTGTTAATCTGAATCAGGAAATTTTAATTCGTTGCAATAATTTTGATACCACGGTTTCAACATGCATGGGATTGAATGTGCTTATAGACGATAAGGCAGGGTCCATCTTGAAACTGGGAACTCAGGGAAATAATAAAAACCGTATGGTTGATTTCCTGAATACGACAGTTGAAGTCTTGATTAAAAGACAACTGGAAAGTAAAAACAAATTTGCTGAAAATACAATTAACTTCATTGACGGACAGCTGGCGTCAATGGAAAAACTCCTTAGGGATTCGGGAGATGAATTAAAAGATTTCGGAAAAAACAACAACATCCTGGATATAGAAGGAGGAGGTGTTTCATATAAACAACAGTTACTGGAATATGATGAAGCTAAAGACGCTGTAGAACGAAAACTGGCTTATCTGAATACGCTTAAAACCTATCTGAAGAATAGTACAGATTTTTCAAAGCTGCCGGCTCCAACCGTAGCAGGGATTGAAGAGCCGAATATCAATACTAATGTTTCCAAATTAATAGCACTCTCCGTTGAACGATCAGAATTAGAATATTCAATTAAGGGTGATGTTTATTATGAGCGAATTGATAACGAAATCTCATCGGTTAAAAGAGTATTGCTTGAAAATGCCAATTCCTACAGGAGTGCATTATTATACGATTTGAATTTGGCCAACCAAAAGCTGGCTAAAGTGGAAGGTGAAATTAGTAAGCTACCCGAAAACAAACAGGAATGGTTGAAATTGTCCAGAAAATACAATCTTAGCGATAATATATATAGCACTTTCCTTCAAAAAAGAAGTGAAGCTTCGATAGTAAAGGCAGCCAATCTATCAGATATCATATTTATTGACCCTGCAAAAGATGTTGGAGGAGGTTTATTGGGACCAAAAACCAGTGTAAATTATGTTTTGGCATTTTTTATGGGATTAATCATTCCATTGATTTTGGTATTCTTTATTTTCTTCATAAGTAACTCAGTACAAAATATTGAAGACATTTCGGCACAAACACAGCTTCCGCTGATTGGAATTGTCGGAGTTAAACATTCAGAGAGCAATCTGTCCGTATTTGAAAGACCAAAATCGGCACTTTCAGAATCCTTTAGGGCAATCCGTTCGTCGCTTCAGTTTTTATATAAAAAGAATCATGTTGAAGGGGCAAAAACTCTCATGATAACCTCATCTGTCAGTGGTGAAGGAAAGACATTCTGTTCGCTAAACATCGCTACTGTATTTGCTTTAAGCGAAAAGAAAACAATCATTTTAGGACTCGATTTAAGGAAACCAAAGATCTTTGATGATTTTAACATAAAAAATGATATAGGAGCTGTAAATTATCTTATTGGGGAAAAGAAACTTGATGACGTAATCCAAAAAACGCATGTACCTTATCTTGATGTAATTACTTCTGGGCCGATTCCTCCCAATCCTTCTGAGTTAATACTTGGAGACTCTATGCAGGAGATGATTGAAGAGTTGAAGAAAACATACGATTATATTGTTCTCGATACTCCTCCGGTAGGATTAGTTTCTGATGCGATGGAGTTATCCCAGTTTTGTGATGTAACACTTTATGTCATTCGCCAGAATTTTACCAAAAAGGAAATGTTGACCTTACTTAACAACAGGACTAAACGAGGTGAGCTTAATAATGTAAGTGTTATTTTCAACGGGTATGAAAATAAAGCTAAATATGGTGTGGGCTATGGTTATGGTTACGGTTACGGTTATAGTTATGGCTATGGTTATGGTAGCGGTTACCATGAAGAAGAAGAACCAACTGCATTTTTTGCAAAATGGAAATATCGTTTATTAAAAAAACTTGGTAAATGATAGAAGGCAAAACGGCTATATTAATTACCGGCGGAGCAGGGTTCATAGGAACTAACCTGTGCAGCCATTTTTTGTCAAAAGGTTATTTTGTTGTCTGTTTCGATAATTTCTCCACTGGGTTTAGGCACAATATCACTGATTTTCTTGATAATAAAAATTTCAGGTTAATTGAGGCGGATATTCGTAATCT
>CAMFLD010000292.1 GCA_945957245.1 uncultured Flavobacterium sp.
ATTCTACATCAAAGGTTCGGATGCTGTCGACTTCATTTCCGAAAAATTCAATTCGGTACGGATTGTCATTTGAAAATGAAAAGACATCCAAAATTCCACCCCGGACTGAAAACTCGCCAGGTTCGGTAATGAAATCTACCCGTTTGAATTCGTATTCAAATAAAACTTCATTGATAAAATCAATCGAAACGGTATCTCCAACAGCAATTTTAAGTGTGTTTTTTTCGAGTTCCTTTCGGGTAACTACCTTTTCAAAAAGCGCCTCAGGATAGGTTACAATCACCGCAGGTTTTTTCCTTGAATTGATTCGGTTTAAAACTTCGGAGCGTAGTAATACGTTTGCGTTGTCTGTTTCCTCAATTTGGTAAGGACGACGATAGGAGCTTGGATAAAAAAGCACGTCATTGGCACCAATCATTTGTTCCAAATCATTCAGGTAATAGGCCGCTTCTTCTTTTTCGTTGAAGATAAGAAGATAAGGTTTATCAGATTGTTTAAAAATCCCTTGGAAAACAAATGAGAAGGACGAACCCAAAAGACCTTTTAACTGAAGTTTTGTTAAAGGTTTTTCAAGTTCACCGGCAATTTGTCTGACTTTAGTCGAATGGAGATAACTGTTGTATAAAGAAGCTAAACTCACAATTTTTATTTAATTTTTTTTGGCTCCGGGCTCGATGGAATAGCACGTGTTGTATCCAGCATCCGGATCATGTCGGCTTCTCCATCTTCCATTTTGATATCGCCTTTACGTTTTATCTCGTCAAATTGACCGTTCAGAAATGCAAGATCGGTATTGATTTCCTTTACCAGATCTACAATCTTGCTGTCCGGTATCTGGTTGAGGTTAACGTAAAGGTTAATCATGTTTATTTTGGTTGTGATAAGGGCAATTCGGCTTCGCACTTCCGGCAGGTTAAATTTTACCGGAATATTGTTGTTTAGGTCAAGCGCTTTTTTAGATAGCATTTTGGCTTTTTGCTGAAAGGCACCAATACTGCTTTTCGGTTTTTGCCCAAGTTCTGTCAGGAATATGCGCCATTCAGGCCATACGGTAGTAAGGTATTGTGATGTGTCATTGGCGGGACGGGAGTTGAAATTCCACCCACTGCTGAGGCGGTTAAAAATGGCCTCCCTTTTTTGGTTTTCCTTTTCCTGCTCCAAAGCACGTGCTTTTGGGTCGTCCTGACAGGACGAAAGCATAACCAATAACAGCAGGGACGAAAAATATAATTTCATAAGATTGACTTAAAGCACAAAGGTACAAAGGTAAAAGGAAACTTCAGATGTATGAAGTTAAAGGGATTATAATTTTTGTGTCCCATTAATAAATACGCATCAAAATAAAAAAGCTCTCGGAATACAGGAGCTTTTAAATATTAGAATTTAGTAATTATTTCTTTGTAGCAAAACCTCTCGCTCTCATCAGGGCATCGGTACTCACGTCCCTGCCTCTGAATTTTTTATAGGCAATTTCAGGGTCAATTGTATTTCCTATGCTAAATACATAATCGTATAATTTTTTAGCAACAGCTTTATTGTATAATCCGTCTTTTGTTTCTGTAAATGCTTCGGTTGCATCAGCACTGATAGCATCAGCCCATAAGTATCCATAATATCCTGCAGCATACGCATCATCTGAGAAGATATGTCCAAACTGTGGAATTCTGTGACGCATTACAATCTCTTTAGGCATATTCAGTGCAGCCAAAGTTTCCTTTTCGAATTTCTTAGGATCAATATCCGGATTAGCCAACAGGTGTAATTTCATATCAACTAAAGCACTGGAGATAGTTTCTACAGTTGAGAAGGCTTCATTGAAAGTAGCAGCTCTTTCGTTTCTTTCTACCAAAGACATTGGCATTGGCTCTCCTGTTTTGTAGTGTAGGGCAAATTTGTTAAGTACTTGTGGAGTTGCTAGCCAACGCTCCATTACTTGTGAAGGGAATTCAACATAATCCCGAGGTACATTGGTACCGGATAAACTTGGGTAAGTTACATTAGAGTTCAATCCGTGTAAAGCATGTCCAAATTCGTGGAATAAAGTGCTCGCATCTTCCCATGAAATAAGGATCGGCTCTCCCGGTTTTCCTTTGATAAAGTTACAGTTGTTTGAAACAATTGTGATAACATTTCCATCTACCTTGCTTTGTTCTCTGGTAGCATTCATCCAGGCACCAGAACGTTTTCCTTTGCGGGCGTAAGGGTCAAAATACCAAAGGCCAACTACTTTTTTGGTTTTCTTATTATAAACCTCCCAAGTTCTTACATCGGGATGGAAAACAGGAACGTTGGTAACCTGTCTGAATCCTAAATTGAAGATTTCACCGGCTACCCAGAACATACCTTCTCTTAGTTTTTCTAACTGCAGGTAAGGTTTCAGGTCATTTTGGTCTAAATCGTATTTGGCTTTTCTCACTTTTTCTGAATAGTAACGGTAATCCCAAGGCTCGATTTGGAATTTTCCTCCTTCAGCATCTACAATCTTCTGCATGTCAGCAACATCAGAATGTACTTTTTCTACGGCAGGATTCCAAACAGACATCATAAGGTCTAATGTTCTTTGAGGTGTTTTGGCCATTGTGTTGGACAAACTCCAATCTGCAAAGGTTTTGAATCCCAATAAAGCGGCTTTTTCAGCCCTAAGTTTGAGTATCTGTACTAAAGTTGCGTTATTGTTGTTGGCATTATCATTATCGCCACGGCTCGTAAAAATTTGGAATGCTTTTTCCCTCAAATCCCTGCGGTTCGAAAAGGTGAGGAAAGGCTCAATAGAAGAACGGGTATTGGCAATGCAACCCATTACATTCAATTTTCGGTCTTTAGCTTCAGCAATTGCCGCAGCTTTTAATTCGGCCGGAAGACCATCAAAATCAGCTTCTGTTTTTAGTTCCAGGTAATAGTTGGTTTCATCCGCCAATTGATTTTGGCTGAATTTGGTAAACAAACTGGCCAACTCTTCGTTGATTTTTGCAATTCTCGCTTTGCTTGCCGCATCGGCTTTGGCACCTTCACGAACAAAGTTAGAGTAGTAAAGCCACACCAGACGCTGTTGCTCTGGAGTTAGGTTTTTGGTTGCCGGATCGTTGTATACTTTAGAAATCCTTTCAAATAGTTTACCGTTTTGATAATATTTGTTGTTCAGTTCGTAGAACTTCGGTGTCATTTCGGTTTCAATCGGAGCGAATTCATCACTGTTCATGTTGGAACTGTAAATTCCGAAAACAGCATAAACCTGATTCAGTTTCTTTCCTGTTTTTTCCAAAGCCACAATCGTATTGTCAAATGTTGCCGGTTTTGGATTGTTGGCAATCGCATCAATCTGATTCAGCTTCTCTTTTATGGCTTCCTCAATAGCAGGCTTTAAATCCTTCAGTTTATATTCATTAAATGCAGGAACGCCACCATAAGGTCCAGCCCATGGTTTTAAAAAAGGATTGGTCTGCTTCTGTGCATTTAAGGCAATCGGGGCAATCATAATCAAGCTTAAAATTACTTTTTTCATTATTTATTTATTTGATTTATCAAATGTAGTAAAAATTCAATTCATTAATGTCATTTGAAAATCATTAGACTTAATTATATAAATTTGAGAAAAAAGAAAAGCTATGTTTCAATCCCGAAGACAAACGGTGTATGTCATCCTTGCCGGAATATTTATTACCAATGCAATTTTAGCCGAAATGATAGGTGGAAAGCTTATCGATGTTGGCCCTGCAGTAATGAGTATCGGAATACTGCCCTGGCCGGTAGTGTTTGTTTCTACCGATTTAATCAATGAATATTTTGGTGAAAAAGGAGTAAGAAAACTGTCTTATATTACTGCCTCTCTCATCGCTTATACCTTCATTGTGTTGTTTTTTGCCATGAAAATCCCCTCCACCGGAATCAGTACAGTTTCTACCCAGCAATTCAATGCGGTCTTTGGACAAAGTCAGCTCATTATTGTGGGAAGTATCACGGCTTTTATTGTTTCACAGCTCATTGATGTTAGCATTTTTCATTTCTTTAAAAGAAAAACAGGACATAAGCATATTTGGCTTCGAAGTACCGGTTCGACTGTAATTTCGCAATTGTTTGATAGTTTCATTGTACTGGGAATTGCTTTTTGGATTCCGGGAATAATGGATACTAAAACGTTCTTGTTTTCAGCGATGACCGGTTATTCTGTTAAGCTTGGTATAGCCGTTTTAATGACACCTGCGATTTATTTGGGGCATAGTTTAATTGATAAATACATAGCAAAAGATGGAAAATAAAATACGTTGTGCCTGGTGCGAGAAAGATGATTTGTACCGCGATTACCACGATAACGAATGGGGAAATCCAGTATATGAT
>CAMFLD010000293.1 GCA_945957245.1 uncultured Flavobacterium sp.
CGATCGAAGCGCTCGACTTTTCAGGAGAAGCACTGGACAGACTGTCGTCTATTTTCTTCAACCTTAATTCGGCAGAAACCTGTGACGAAATGCAGAAAATCGCTCAAAATATTTCGCCTTTGCTCACCGCTTTCAGCAATGATATTGCGCTCAACGAAGACTTATTTAAAAGGGTGAAAGCAGTTTACGACCAAAAAGATACCCTTAATCTCACTCCGGAACAGGCAACTTTATTGGATAAAAAATTCAAAAGCTTTTCAAGAAACGGTGCCCTGCTTCCTGAAGACAAAAAAAACCGCCTGCGTGAAATAGACACCGAACTGGCCAAATTAAAACTAACCTTTGGTGAAAATGTTTTGGCTGAAACCAATAATTACAAACTGCACATAACCGATCAATCCCAACTAAAAGGATTACCGGAAGGTGCTGTAGAAGCCGCAGCCGGATTAGCCAAATCAAAAGACTTAGACGGTTGGATATTCACACTCGATTTCCCTAGTTATATTCCTTTTGTAACCTATGCAGACAATCGGGAACTGAGAAAAGAACTGGCCATTGCCAACGGTAAAAAAGCGTTCCAAAACAACGAATTCAACAACGAAGAAATCACCTTAAAAATTGCCAAACTTCGTCACGAAAGAGCCAATTTGCTGGGCTATAAAACCCATGCCAATTTTGTACTGGAAGAACGCATGGCACAAACCCCCGAAAAAGTAAAATCATTCCTAAATGATTTACTGGCAAAAGCCAAACCGGCGGCAGAAAGAGAATTCAAAGAGCTGACCGCTTTCGCTAAAGAATTGGACGGAATAGACCAACTTGAAAAATGGGATGGTGCCTATTATTCCGAAAAACTGAAACAAAAACTGTTTGATTTTGATGACGAAAAATTGAAACCTTATTTCAAGCTGGAAAATGTTTTAAACGGAGCCTTCACAGTAGCCGAAAAACTATTCGGAATTACATTCAGGGAGGTATTCAACATCGATAAATACCATGAAGAAGTACAAACCTTTGAAGTTCTCGATTTTGAAGAAAAACTGGTAGCCATTTTCTATGCCGACTTTTTCCCAAGAAAAGGAAAACGCAACGGTGCCTGGATGACTTCCTTCAAACCACAATATATAAAAGACGGCGTAAACGAAAGACCGCATGTTTCCATTGTGTGCAACTTCACTCCTCCAACCTCTAGCAAACCATCCTTATTGACTTTTAATGAGGTAACTACCTTATTCCATGAATTTGGACATGCCTTACACGGTATGCTGGCTAACACCACTTATCCAAGTCTTTCAGGAACTTCTGTTTACTGGGATTTTGTGGAACTGCCGAGTCAGGTTATGGAAAACTGGTGTTACGAACCGGAAGCCTTGGCTATTTTTGCCAAACATTACGAAACCGGAGAAATCATTCCGCAGGAATATGTCAACAAAATAAAGGAAAGTGCCAGCTTTTTAGAAGGTATGGCAACCCTGCGCCAACTCAGTTTTGGCATTTTGGATATGGCTTTCCATAGTAACGACCCAAGCAATATTACCAACATAAAGGCTTTTGAAAAGACTGCGTTTGAAGGCACCAGTTTATATCCTGATGTTGAAGAAAACTGCATGAGCGTATCCTTCTCACACATTTTCCAGGGAGGTTATTCATCTGGTTATTATAGTTATAAATGGGCTGAAGTTTTAGATGCCGATGCCTTTGCTTATTTTCAGGAAAAGGGGATTTTCAATAAGGAAGTAGCTACTAAATTCAAAGACAATGTTTTATCAAAAGGAGGCACTGAGCTTCCTATGGAATTATACAAACGTTTTAGAGGTCAGGAACCTAAACCCGAAGCGCTATTAAAAAGAGCAGGATTGATTTAACATGGAAAAATTGGAAATTGAAACATTGCATCATATCGCCATAATCTGTTCCGATTACGAAAAATCAAAGCGATTTTACACTGAAATCCTTGGTTTTGAGGAGGAGCGTGAAGTTTACAGAAAAGAACGTGATTCTTACAAACTGGATCTTTCACTCAACGGAACCTATCTGGTAGAATTGTTTTCATTTCCCAATCCGCCAAAAAGGCTAACCCGACCGGAGTCAACCGGACTTAGACATATTGCATTTGCCGTTAAGGATATAGTAGCTTCTGTAGCCTATTTAAATACCAAAAATGTAATAACGGAACCTATTAGAATTGATGAATTTACCAACAAAAAATTTACATTCTTAAGCGACCCGGACGATTTGCCTATTGAGATTTATGAATTGTAACTCTATCTAATTCAGGAAATAAAAAAACCGAAGTTATTCCTTCGGTTTTTTTATTATTTTTAGGACAAAATCTAAGTTTTAAATTAATCGCTTTGAAAAATTTTATCAAAAAGCATTTCAGGAAATTTATCATATTGGGAATTATAGCACTGATTACAATCATTGCTACTAACTATTATGTAAAATCACAAACCAATCGGTTGATATACCATTCAGTTAATGAAGTACCTGGTGAAAAAGTAGGCATCATTTTCGGAGCCGGAATAAGAGGCAATAACCCCAGCAAATACCTAAAAGATCGATTGGATGCAGGTATTGCATTATATAAACAGCACAAAATCAATATAATACTTCTTTCCGGAGACAACGGTAGCGATGAACATGATGAACTCACCGTTATGAAACACTATTGTTACGAACACGGTGTAGACACTACCAAAATTTTTCTGGATTATGCCGGTTTTGATACCTACTCAACCATGTACCGGGCCAAACACATCTTCAATATAGACAAAGCCATATTGGTTTCACAGGCTTATCATCTGAATCGAGCTGTTTATATTGGCAATCAGTTGGGAGTACAATCAGTTGGACTTGCCGCTGATTCAGGAGAATATCATAACTATCGGTTTGTAACGTTTAGGGAATATTTTACCATCTGTAAGTCAGTAATCGATGTAGCCAGAGGCAGAAAACCGCATTTTTTGGGAACGAATATTGACATAGATGGAATTTCAAATTATACGAAAGATGATAAAAGGTAAAACAAGCTCATGAAATATTTAAAAATACTGAATACAATAGCCTTTATCATACCCTTTATAATTGGTATTGGAAAAGGTATTAAAGAGCAGGATGCCGGAGTTGGTATAATCGTAGGACTTGTGTCTACTTTAATCACTGGAATAATCCAATTGGTTATTGCCCTTATTTACTTTTATCATTATCCGGGAGAAAAGCTAATCAAAATCTATTTTGTCGGAGTGATTGTATTTTTCTCGTTTCTCATCTTTACCAAATCAGGAAATGACTGGTATTGGTCATTTCCTCCTGTTTTGTTCCTGCTTTTATCATATATTATCTATTCTAAAAAAGAAAATCCTGTTGAAGTTTAGAAACTGTTTTTAATTTTTTTTGAAATTAATTTCATTTTTTTTTGAAAGTTTAAAAACTTTATTATACATTTGTCTCATGGAATTCAGAGAAGCAAAAAATAAGTTCGTTCAAACCTGGGGTGCCTTGGGCAGTCAATGGGGTATTAACAAGACGATGGCGCAAATTCATGCCTTGCTGATGGTATCACACGAGCCTGTTTCTATGGAAGACATTATGGAGGAATTACAGATTTCCCGTGGAAATGCCAGTATGAACCTGAGAGCTCTTATGGATTGGGGAATCGTTTATAAAGAATTCAAAGCTGGAGAGCGACGTG
The DNA here is from genome assembly GCA_945957245.1 of uncultured Flavobacterium sp. Lineage (GTDB taxonomy): Bacteria > Bacteroidota > Bacteroidia > Flavobacteriales > Flavobacteriaceae > Flavobacterium. The sequence continues at coordinate 3,695 of CAMFLD010000293.1, forward strand.
AATTTTTCAGAGCTGAAAAGGATTTGGATGAATTGGCAGTAAAAATCTCAAGAGAAAGAAGCAAACGTGAAATCAGACCGGCTTTAAAAGTGCTTAAAGAGGTTTCTACCATTGAAGCAGGAACAACTGAAGAGGAAAAACATTTTGTGGATCAAACCACCAAACTTTATGATTTTGTATTGCAGGCCGATAACGTTTTGGAAAAAATCACCGAATATAAAGACAACTGGCTGGCACAACTGCTGGTTAAGTTTATGAAAAAATAAAAAATTTTAATCAAAACTTTCATTTTTTTCTGAAAGTTTAAAATAATCAAAATTATGAGAAAGTTACTTTTTTACTTTAATCTTACAGCTACTTTAAGTTGTATTCTTTGGGCACTTATTGCAGTTGATCCAGTATTCGCCGGATATTTTTATCTTGGTATTTTTCAAGTAATTACCAGCTTCATAGTAAGTTTCATCGCTTTTTCTGAAGGTAAAAATTCTGGTTTTCTACTCTACTGGCTCTTGGTTGTTGGTTTTTTTACGCTAATTGCTGTTTCCCGGTTAAATCATGCTGTCTTTATGGTTTTGCCAATGTTGATTGCCTTATACAATTGCTATGCTTATTAC
>CAMFLD010000294.1 GCA_945957245.1 uncultured Flavobacterium sp.
AAACTGCACCGACTGAAATCTCGTTGATTTATCATAAAATACATTATCAGCTCCAGTTCCGGTTATAGTAGTGCTATTGTAGCCTAAAGTAAATCCCGGGAGGAGTTTGGAACGTTCTGCTTTGGTTAGAGCGGTACTGACATTTTTCTGTTGTTCAAAATACTGAACGTAAGGATGTTTATTAATCGTCGTACTGTCAGTACTGTTATCAAATTTGAGTTTCAGCGTTGCTGCTTTTGGACTCCATTCTTCGGTGTCATTTAATAACAAAGCAAACTGGCTTTGCAGTACTATTTTATCCTGTTGGAGTTGCACTAATTGTGACCTGATTGTACCTTGTTGGGTTTCTGCAGTAGTTTTTTCCAGAACGTTACTTTCCCCTTTATTGAAGCGCAAAGTGGCTTTTTGAGCAAAGAAATTAAAAAGGCTGTCGCTTTTTTTGAGTAAACGCTCCTTTTCAGAAAGATAAACTAATGCATAAAAGACTTTGGTAACTTCTTTTTTCAATTCGGCTTCCCTGAGAGCAACATTAAGTGTTGCTGTTTTCCATTCTTCAGTATAAAGCTGTTTCTGTCGGGCATATACCGTTGGAAAACTGAACGATTGCGCTATACCAATGCGGTTATCGTTGTAATAACTGTTAAACTGTCCGTAGTCGCCGGAAATGGCAGTAGCCGGAATATTGGTTGCCGTTTTAATCAATTGTTTCTGATAATCAGCTCTCAGGCGTTCGTTTCGGATTCCTGAATTGTTTTTTAGGGCTGTTTCAATAGCCTTGTCCAGACTAATCGGATTCTGATTTTGTGCATTTGCTATTCCAACAGAAAGTAGCAGCACTATAATGGTTGTTTTTTTAGAAATGAAATTCATTTTGATTCCTTTTTCAAATGTTATATATAAAATAGGCAGCACAAAAAGCGTTAAGAAGGTTGCAATGAGCAAACCGCCAATTACAACAGTTGCCAAAGGCCTCTGCACTTCAGCTCCGGCTCCGTTACTGATGGCCATTGGCAAAAAACCTAATGATGCTACGAAAGCGGTCATAAGAACCGGACGCAAACGGATTTTTGTTCCCATAATGACAATCCGTTTTAAATCGGTAACGCCTTCTTTTTTGAGTTGATTGAATTCGGAGACCAATACAATTCCGTTTAGTACAGCTACTCCGAAGAGTGCGATGAATCCAACTCCGGCACTGATGCTGAAAGGCATTCCACGTAATGCAAGGAAAAATATACCGCCGATAGCCGAAAGCGGAATCGCAGAATAAATCAATAGTCCGTATTTGATGGAACGGAAAGCAAAATAGAGTAGGAGTAAAATCAACAATAACGAAACCGGTACAGCAACCATCAATCGCTCTTTAGCCTTGTTCAGGTTTTCAAAAGCACCTCCATAAGTGATATAATACCCGGTTGGGAATTTGACCTGCTTTTCGACTTTCTGCTGAAGTTCATTCACGATGCTCTGCACATCCCGGTCCTTGACGTTAAAACCAACAATAATTCTTCGTTTGGCATCTTCTCTCTGAATCTGATTTGGGCCATTTTTAATAGCAACCGATGCTACTTGTGAAAGCGGAACCTGTGTACCGAGTGGAGTAGGGATGAGAAGGTTTTGAACATCTTCAAGGTTTTTACGCTGATTAGCTTCAAGCCTTACTACCAGGTCAAATCTTTTTTCTTCTTCAAAAACCAAACCTGTAGCCTGCCCGGCAAAAGCAGTATTGACAACTTTATTGATATCTTCTATACTCAAATTATATTGTGCTACTTTGTTTCGGTCGTAATTGATAATTACCTGCGGCATTCCTGTTATCGGTTCGATGAAGAGGTTTTGGGCTCCTTCAACGGTACTTATTACTTTACCAATTTTTTGGGCATAGACAGAAAGAGTATCAAGGTTTTCTCCAAATATCTTGCACACCACATCCTGTCGGGCTCCGGTCATGAGTTCGTTAAAACGCATCTGTACGGGATATTGGAATCCTGCAGTAATTCCGGGAACGTCTTCGAGGGCTTTGCCCATTTTTTCTGCCATTTCATTGAAGGTTTTGGCCGATTTCCATTCTTTTTTATCCTTCATTATTACCATCATATCACTGGCTTCCATAGGCATTGGGTCGGTAGGGACTTCGCCACTTCCTATTTTGGTCACTACTTTTTCGACTTCCGGGAATTGTGTTTTGAGTATATGCGCTGCTTTTTGAGTGCTTTCAATAGTTGTAGTCAGGTTACTTCCGGTTAAAACACGGGTGTCGACAGCAAAATCACCTTCTTCAAGAGCCGGAATGAATTCGCCCCCAAGGAAACTTAGTGTAACCAATGCCAGAGCAAATAAGCTCAGAGTAATACCAATAACCTTTTTAGAATGATTTAAGATTTTGGTTAATGCATGTTGGTATTTGGTTTCAATCCATATCATTAACCTGTCTGAAAGGTTTTGTTTATGCTCAATTTTCCTGCTTAAGAATAAAGCACTCATCATCGGGATATAAGTCAATGACAACAGGAATGCTCCTAAAAGGGCAAATGCAACGGTTTGTGCCATTGGTTTAAACATTTTTCCTTCAATACCTTGCAGAGTAAAAATTGGCAGGTAAACGATGAGTATGATTATCTGACCAAAAACTGCGCTGTTCATCATTTTGCTCGCAGAAGTTTGGACTGTATCGTCCATTTCAGCTTGATTGAGTGTATTAACTTTGCTGAATTTCTTACTGTGCATCAGTTGATGCATTACCGATTCTACAATAATAACGGCACCATCTACAATGAGGCCAAAATCAAGGGCTCCCAGACTCATTAGGTTACCACTTACTCCAAAAGTGTTCATTAGGATTATGGCAAAAAGCATTGCAAGCGGAATTACTGAAGCTACCAATAATCCGGCTCTCAAATTACCCAGAAACAATACCAGAACAAAAATTACGATCAAAGCTCCTTCAAAAAGGTTTTGCTCTACAGTACCTATAGCATGGTTTACCATTTTCGTCCGATCCAGAAAGGGTTCTATCATGACTCCTTCGGGCAATGTTTTCTGGATTTGGGCTACACGCTCTTTTACATTTTTAATAACTTCACTACTGTTGGCTCCTTTAAGCATCATTACGATAGCACCGGAAACTTCGCCTTCATCATTGTAACACATGGCTCCATAGCGGGTAGCATAGCCAATCCGTACTTCAGCTACATCTCTTATGAATAAGGGAGTTCCTGAATCCGCTGTTTTGATTACAATATTTTCGATATCCTGAGTAGTTCCAATAAGTCCTTCACTTCTTATAAAAAGCGAAGTAGCTCCTTTCTCAATATAGGAACCGCCGGTATTTTGATTGTTTTTTTCTACGGCAGTAAAAACATCAGCAATGGTAATCCCGTGAGACTGAAGTTTGTTGGGGTTAACAGCTATTTCGTATTGTTTAAGTTTACCTCCAAAGCTGCTTACTTCTGCCACACCTTTGACACCAAGAAGTTGTCTTCTGACAATCCAATCCTGAATGGTGCGTAACTGAACTGCATCATATTTGTCTTCATATCCTTTTTTCGGACGGACTACGTACTGGTATATTTCACCAAGCCCGGTTGAAACAGGACCAAGTTCTGGTGTTCCGATTCCCTGAGGAATTTCTGATTGTACTCTCTGAAGCCGTTCAGCTACCTGCTGACGTGCCCAATAAATATCAGTTTCATCGTCAAAAACGATAGTTACCAGAGAAAGTCCAAATCTGGAAAAGCTCCTGATTTCCTTGAGACCGGAAATATTTGTATTGGCCTGTTCGATAGGAAAGGTTATCAGACGCTCAATATCGGTGGCTCCAAATGAAGGAGCAATGGTGATGACCTGTACCTGATTGTTGGTTATATCCGGTACTGCATCTATAGGCAGTTTGGTGGTTTGGTAAATCCCATACAGAACCAAACCAATAACCATCAGCCCAACGATGAGTTTGTTCCTTACGGAAAACTCAATTATTTTATTTAGCATGATTTATTTTAATTAGTTTAATACAATAAATGGCCATGAGCAAAGCTTGCTATGACTTTAATGAATTGAATAACTAACTAATTTTGGGCGGCTGCCAGATATTACGGGAATCGTTATCGATAATGATAAGATTGTATAGGCATTCATTTTGTTTAGTCCACGAAGCGGTTATAGTTTTATCTAAACAATATTTATTTTCAGGCAATAGGGTAATAAAAGTATAGGAACCACAATTATCGTGTGATTTGAAAGGCAGTTTCATGTCTTTTTCATAATCTTTGTCCTTCAC
>CAMFLD010000295.1 GCA_945957245.1 uncultured Flavobacterium sp.
GTTAATGTTTGAGCGGACGTTTTTTTATCATTCCGCCTTTGGTATCTTTAACGCTGTTCATTACCACAAAAGCCGTGGGCTCAATTTTTTCTATCTCGGTGTTCAGTTTGTTTAATTCCAGCCTTGTTATTACAGTATAAATAATATCAACTTCTTTGGTTTCGCCTCGTTTGCCGTAGCCTCCTTTACCGCTGTAAACGGTAACGCCCCGTCCCATTTTTTCAATAATCATCTGACGCATTTTTTCGCTTCGGGAAGATACTATGGTAACGCCGATGTATTCATCAATACCTTCTACAATAAAATCAAGGGTTTTGGATGCAGCCAAATAGGTAATCATCGAATATAATGCAACTTCAATTCCCAGAAAATAGGCTGCTGCCGAGAATATCATCACATTGATTACAATAATGATATCTCCAATGGTGGTTCCGAATTTGCGGCTCAGAAAAATAGCCAATACTTCAGTACCGTCAATGACAGCCCCGCCACGAACGGAAAGTCCGATTCCGGCTCCCAAAAAGAAGCCTCCAAAAACAGCTACCAGTAAATTATCCCTTGTAATATCCGGGAAATGCAAAGTAGCCAGACAAAGGGAAAGTCCGGCTATGGCCAAAGCAGTTTTTACAGCAAAAGACTGTCCCATAATGTGGTAAGCCAAAATTACAAAAGGAATGTTGACACCGATTATCAAAAGGTAAAGCGGGATTTTAGTCAATGCGGAAACAAGTAAAGATATCCCCGTGGCACCGCCATCAATAAAATGGTTTGTCAATAGGAATCCTTTAAATCCAAAGGTGGCCGAAAGTATTCCTACAGCAATCAGGAAAAAATCCTTTACATGACGCCTGGCCAATATGACGAATTCCCGATAACCTTTTGCCAACGCATAGTCGGTATATTCTTTATCGTTTTGTTTTTGTAATGTTGTCCGAATTATTAGTCGCTTCCAGAATGAATTCATAGGCTTATAATGGTTTACTGGCTACTTCTTTGGTAGCAATAGCTGATACTTTATTTTCGTTATTTACCGTTACACTAAGTTCTCTTTTGTATAATTTTTTTTCATAGTCAATTTTGTAACGGAATATTAATTCATCGGTTTTTTTATTTCGGGTAATGTCTATAAGAGTTAGTCCAAGAAATCTTCCGTTACGTTGGTTAATTTTTCTGCAAATGTTGGAAATCTTTTCCTTAGTGGCATTCTTCCGAACCTTATCTGTTACTTCAGATGAAGAGAAGGCTTTGAAGCGCGATGTATTGCAGGATTCCAATAAGCGCCTGCCGATATCATAGGCACGGTCTTTTTTGATGTCTTCAACCTCTTCAGGCTTTACCAGATTGCCGGGTTTTTCATCAACTTTGACTTCAGAAGTCGCTGTTTTTTTGCTCTTGCAGGAAAAAAGCAATGCAAGGCATAGTAGTAATATTATTTTTCTCATAGTTGTGTGTTTGTATCTGCAATTTACGTTTTTTAACATTTTTATTCTAGAAGATTAACATTTTAAAAGTCTTTTTTTGTTTCCGAATCAACCAAACTATTCTGTTTCACGTAAGTATTTTTTGGAGCCGAATTTGTATTTTTGAAACTCAAATAAATTATTCATGAAAATTGTTGTATCGCCAGCCAAATCCTTGGATTTTGAAAGAGAAATCCCGGCAGTAAATTTTTCGGAACCTCAATTCCTGAAGCAAGCCACTACTATTCAACGGACTTTAAAAAAGAAAAAGCCTAAAGCGCTATCGCAGCTGATGGATATTTCAGATAAACTGGCTGAACTCAACTGGCAGCGTAATCAGGATTGGCATACACCTTTTACCAAAGAAAATGCCCGTCCCGCTGTTTATGCTTTTGATGGAGATGTTTACCAAGGACTGGATATACACACTTTACCTTTGGATAAACTGACAGACTTGCAGGACCGACTCAGAATACTTTCAGGATTGTACGGTTTGTTAAAACCTTTAGACCTGATTCAGGCCTATCGTTTGGAAATGGGAACATCATTGCCTATTGGTAAAAACAAAAATCTATACGAGTTTTGGAAAAAGACTATTACCAAGGCATTAAACAGCGAATTGAAAAAAGACGAATTGTTTATTAATTTGGCCAGCAATGAATATTTCAGTGCTGTTGATGCCAAAGCTTTAAAGGTTCCTGTAATTACTCCGGAATTTAAGGATTATAAAGACGGACAACTTAAGATGATCAGTTTTTTTGCCAAAAAGGCGAGAGGTATGATGGTTCGTTACATTATTGACACTAATGCTCAAACTCTTGATGACCTCAAAGGATTTAATTATGAAGGTTATGCCTTTGATGCTAATCTTAGTAAAGGAAATAATTTGGTTTTTACCCGATAACAAAAAGCTCCCAACTGGTGGGAGCTTTTTTTATTTCATATAGAAGTATTCTTCGTATTCCATTCGGGTTTCACTGGTGAGTTTTCGTTGGTCACGTGCCAATTCTCTCATGGCTTCAACACCTTTTCTGGCACAGCGTTTTATTTTACTTAGCCTTGATGAAAAATCAATCAGCCTTTTTGCATCTTCCGGACTGAGTTTTGTTTTCAACTCATTTACAAAAGAAGTAAACTCATTGACCACTTCCTGATTTTCATCATAATCCGATTTCAGTTCATGAAGTAATTCATCAATTTCCATACTGATTTCTTTACAGTGGTCTTCATTTTTCCGGTGAAGATCTTCAATGATTTTTTTCTGATTATTACCAAAAAGCCCCATGATTACTGATTTTTAAGTTGGTTGTTGCATTCGCCTATAACCAAATTTAATAAATAGTTTCCGAATCACAGTTAAATTGTTAATAACTTGTAAATTAGTTCATTAATGCATGGCCTCGCTGACATTCACTTTATTTTTATTCTGTTTCACCAGAAGAATAAATGGTATGCAGAATAAGAAAAGCATTCCCAGATAAAGGAAAATATCCATGTAGGAGAGAACCGTACTTTGTTTTGTAATCATAAAGTCCAAAGCTTTTTCTGCTTTTTGAAGTGCTACATCGGCACTGAATCCTTTAGCCATAAAAGCACGTTGCATAGCATGAATTCTATCTTGAACAGCTGTCCTTGCAGGATCAAGATAAGCAATCAGATTTACCCTGTGTTCCTGTCCGAAACGGGCAATGTAAGTCGTGATTATTGCAATTCCGAATGAACCTCCCAATTGACGCATCATTCCCGTAAAGGCAGCTCCTTCACCGATGCTTTTTCCTTTTAATGCTGAAAGGGAAAGTGTTGTTATGGGAACAAATAGTAGTCCTAGACCAACACCACGTACAATCAGCGGCCAGAATAAATGTTCTCTTCCGGTATCGGGAGTCATTTCGACATGCATCCAATAGGTGAAAATAAAGAACGATAGGAATCCCAGTGCTACAAGATAGGTTTGCGGAACTCCATTTTGTATCATTTTTCCAATAATAGGCATCAGTATGGCGACTGTTATGGAACTCGGAACCAAAAGAAGCCCGGCATCAGTAGCAGTCCATCCTAATATTGATTGGGTGTAAATAGGTACAATAAATGTAGTTCCGTATAATCCAAATCCCATAATAAAGCTCATGACTACACCAACTTTCAGGTTACTGTCTTTAAGTACTCCCAGATTTACGATTGGATACTTATAAGTGAGTTCTCTCCAAATAAAGAAGAATAGTCCAAGGAAGCTTACTACAGCCAATACACAGATGGTGGTATCATTAAACCAATCATCCTGCTGACCATGTTCGAGGATATACTGTAATGAACCGATGAAAGCGGAAAGCAGAAAAATACCAAGCCAGTCCACCTGATTCGCTTTAAGTTTTTCACCATATTTAGGACTTCTTACGAAAGTTAATGTTAATAGGGTAGCGGCTATACCAATAGGTACATTGATATAGAAAATATAAGGCCATCCTCCCTGAACATTATCAATAATCCATCCTCCAAGAGGCGGACCCAATGTTGGTCCCACGATAACTCCCATACCATAAATAGCCTGCGCCATTCCACGTTTCTCTACCGGATAACTTTCGGTAATAATGGTTTGGGCTGTAACCAATAAAGCTCCGCCTCCAAGTCCCTGTATGAATCGGAAGGCTACTAATTCCCAAATATTATCGGCATTACCACACATGAATGATGCAGCGGTAAAAATAATGATGGATGCGGCAAAGTAATTTCTTCGTCCAAATTGCTGTGATAGCCAACTCGTCATTGGAATCACAATTACATTGGCAATGGCGTAGGC
>CAMFLD010000296.1 GCA_945957245.1 uncultured Flavobacterium sp.
GTGAAGAAATGCGCCGTGATGAATCGGTGTATCTGATGGGTGAAGAAGTTGCAGAATATAATGGTGCTTACAAGGCTTCAAAAGGCATGCTTGATGAATTTGGACCAAAAAGAGTTATTGATACTCCAATTGCCGAACTTGGTTTTGCAGGAATAGCTGTTGGTTCAGCCATGAACGGATGCCGCCCGATTGTAGAATATATGACTTTCAACTTTTCTTTGGTTGGTATCGACCAAATCATAAACAATGCGGCCAAAATGCGCCAGATGTCAGCCGGGCAGTTTCCAATGCCTATGGTCTTCCGTGGTCCTACAGCTTCAGCGGGTCAATTAGGAGCTACACACTCACAGGCATTTGAGAACTGGTTTGCCAATACGCCGGGATTAAAAGTAGTGGTTCCTTCTACACCATACGACGCTAAAGGATTATTGAAGTCTGCCATTCGTGATAACGATCCGGTTATCTTCATGGAATCGGAGCAAATGTATGGTGATAAAGGTGAAATTCCGGAGGAGGAATACACACTTCCATTAGGAGTAGCTGATGTAAAAAGGGAAGGTTCTGATGTAACTATTGTTTCTTTTGGAAAAATTATCAAAGAAGCTTTTATTGCTGCTGATGAACTCGCTAAAGAAGGTATATCTTGTGAAATTATAGACCTTAGAACAGTTCGTCCGATGGATTATGATGCCATCATTAATTCGGTTAAAAAAACCAACAGATTGGTTGTTCTTGAAGAGGCCTGGCCATTTGCAAGCGTAGCTTCTGAAATTACCTATATGGTTCAGGAAAGAGCATTTGATTATTTAGATGCCCCAATCCAGAGAATCACTACTGCAGATACTCCCGCACCTTATTCGCCAACGCTTTTAAAAGAGTGGTTGCCAAATGCTGAGGATGTTATCAAGGCAGTAAAGAAAGTAACTTACAAATAAGTTAGTAATATCAGGTAGGTTTTTATCAGAAACCCATTTGCCTTATAATCTAAAAATAGCATATATTTGAAACTTCATTGGGAACTTTTCTGATGAAGTTTTTTTATGCTAATGAAAAAGATTTTTACACTACTCGTTTTGTTTCTTGCTACTACCTTAAGCTTTAGCCAGACTAAAGTTAGTGGTATCGTGCTTGATAACTCTAAGCAGCCGGTTCCTTATGCAAACATCGTTTTTAAAGGTTCAAAAACCGGAGTTGTTTCCAATGAAGATGGACGGTTTTACATTGAATCACCGGATAATTACACTGAAATTGTAGTTTCGTTTGTTGGTTTTCCGGATAAAGTGGTCAAACTGCCCGAGAAGGTTAACTACGATTTTAAAGTCATTCTGACAGAAGGAAATACGTTGAAAGAAGTTAAAGTCTATGCCGGCAAAACTTCCAAAAAAAATAATCCTGCTCTTGATATCCTAAGGAAAATTTGGGAACGGAGAAGGAAAAACGGACTCAAGATGTTCAAACAATACCAGTACGAAAAATACGAAAAGGTGGAGTTTGATATGAATACCATAGACAGTGCCTTTATGAAAAGTAAGATTTTCAAAGGGATGGAATTTGTGTTCAAAAATGTGGATACCTCAAGAGTTACCGGGAAAACCTATCTGCCTATTTTTATCAACGAATCTTTGTCTGATGTTTATGGTGACAATCAGGAAAAAAGAACAAAGGAAATCCTTAAAGCCAATAAAAATTCCGGCTTAGGAAGCGGAGACGGAGTAAATATGTTTATCAAAGATTTGTATAACGATTATAATATTTATGATAACTACCTTTTGTTGTTTGATAAGAGTTTTACCAGCCCGCTGTCACGAACAGGAATAGACGTTTACAATTACGTTCTGGCTGATACGGCAGTCATTGACAATAAAACCTGTTATAATATTGTATTCTATCCACGACGTAAAAACGAATTGACCTTCAAAGGAGATTTTTGGGTTAATGACACCACATTTGCCATTAAGAAAATCAACATGGCGGTTACCAAAAGCGCTAACATCAACTGGGTTAAAGATATTTATCTGGAACAGGAATATGAAGTGCTGAATGATTCTGTATTTCTCCCAACACGTGATTATATGATGTCTGATTTTGCTTTAAGAAAAAAAGAAGAATCAAAAGGAGTTTATGGAAAACGTACCACGTTGTACAGGAATTTCAAATTTGATGAAAAAAAACCGGACAAATTCTACAAAGAGGAAGTTAATTTTATAGACAATCAGGTTTATCAGCGATCCAATGAGTATTGGGAAGAAAATAGATTTGAAAAACTCAATAAAGACGAGAAGAAAATCTATGCGATGATTGATACCCTCAAAACAGTCAAGAGATTTAAGCAGTTATATAGTCTGGTCTCCATTTTGGGGAGCGGATATATAGAAATACCCAAATTACATCTTGATTACGGCCCTATATTTTCAACCATTGGGAATAACCAGGTTGAAGGCCTCAGATTAAGAGCAGGAGTCAGGACTTATTTTGGGCCAAACGATTTATGGCGTTTACAAGGTTACACCGCTTATGGGTTCAAGGATAATAAATTCAAATATGGAATTTCCGGTAAATGGATGATAGATAAGAAAAACAGGATTATCATTTCTGGAGGAAACCGTCGTGACGTAGAGCAGATTGGTGCCAGTCTTACCACAACCAATGATGTTCTGGGCAGAAGCTATGCCTCATCCGGACTGTTCACAACGGGTTCAAACGGAAAACTGACCAATATCAACCTTACTACCCTGGCCGCAGAGATTGAACCTATTAAAAATGTCATCTTCCAACTTGGATTCTCATACCGTACGCTGAGGTCGGCTTCAGATAGTTTTAGTCTGGATTATTATACAGACTCATCTCTTACTACGATTAAAGATGATGTTACGCAATCAGAATTGAATGTGCAGGTTGAGATGACTCCCAAGAAAAAAACAATTGGTTATGGAGTTGAAAGACGTGACATTGATGCTCCTTATAGCCGGATTTTTGTAAACTACAGTCAGGGATTCAAAGGCTTTATAAATAGTGATTTCAGTTATCAAAAGCTGCAATTGTATTACAAACAGCCTATAATCATTGGTGCCATAGGGCGTTCGAATTTGACGGTTGAATTAGGTAAAACCTTCGGGCAGATTCCGTTGGGACTAATGAGTGTTGTGCCGGGTAATCAAACATTATTCATTATTGACAATACTTTCAGTAACCTTAATTTCTATGAATTTGTAGCCGATAAATATGTTACATGGAAATGGGATCATAACTTCCAAGGTAAGATATTTGCACGTATTCCGGGATTGCGCAAGCTTAATCTGCGTGAAGTAGTGGGGATTAAAGGAGTTTATGGAACAGTAAGTGATGAAAACCGTTTGATTAATGCATCAGGACTGGTTTATCAGGCACCGGAAAAACCGTATTGGGAATATAGTGCCGGAATTGCCAACATATTTAAAGTATTCCGACTGGATTTTGCATGGCGCGGGAATTACAGGAATGTTCCGGATGGTAATAACTTTACTATCAAAGGTTCTTTTGGGTTCTATTTCTAAGATGCAGGAAGCCATTTTATTTTTGATTGAAAAGGATTCGGTTTTTAAAGAACTGCATCAGCATTATGGTAACTTTTACATCCCATCCAGGCCACCCGGATTCATAACACTTTGTAAGCTCATTCTGGAGCAGCAGGTTTCTATTGATTCAGCGAAAGCCTGTTATGTCAAAATTGAGAATCTATTAGTAGAAGTTACTCCCGAAACTATTTTTAACTGCCCTGATGAATCACTGAAAAGTTGTGGTGTAAGCCGTCAAAAAATAAGCTATTTAAAAACGCTGGCAAAAGCGGTTTCTGAAGAATTGGATTTGGAAAGTTTTTCAGCCAAAACAGCTGATGAGGTGCGGAATGAATTAATCAAACTAAAAGGAATTGGGCATTGGACTATTGATGTGTACCTAATGTTTGCCTTACAGTCACCAGATATTATTCCCCTTGGTGATATTGCTGTTGTCAATACAATAAAGGAGTTGTACGATATAAATACAAAAGAAGAAATGGAGCTGCTCTCTGAAAATTGGAAACCCTACCGAACGATGGCGACATTTATCCTTTGGCACCATTACCTTGAAAAAAGAGGCAGGAAACCTTTCGCCTGATTATTTAAAAATACCATAGCGAAGTATGCAGTAAATGGCATGAAATCCGTCCCGCCAATTGATTTTCTTACCTTCCTC
>CAMFLD010000297.1 GCA_945957245.1 uncultured Flavobacterium sp.
TACTGAATGTTGTCAACAAGACATCTGGTGAGTACAGTCGGTTTGGTGGTACTACCGAAACCCACGTTGCCCTGAAAAAAGTCGGAGCTATTATCGAGCGTCCTAATTTCTATCCTTACATGACTGCTAAAGAAAATCTGGAGCTTGTTTGTAAAATCAAGAGCATTGATTATTCAAAAGTTGCAGAAAAACTTGAAGTAGTAGGCCTTACCGACAGGATGAACAGCAAATTCAAAACATTTTCATTAGGAATGAAGCAACGTTTGGCCATTGCTTCTGCCCTATTAAACGATCCCGAAATCCTAATATTGGATGAACCTACAAACGGACTTGATCCTCAGGGAATTCACCAAATCAGGGATTTGATCCGTCAGATTGCATCACTTGGCACCACAATATTACTGGCTTCGCATTTATTGGACGAGGTTGAAAAGGTATGCAGCCACGTATTGGTTTTACGCTTCGGAAAAGTACTTTATTGTGGTACTGTTCATGGTATGACCAATAAAAATGGTTACTTCGAACTACAGGCAGATAATAATTCTCAATTAATTGAAACCTTAAAAAACCATCCGGAAGTTGATAAAATTTCAGAAACTGATGGAAAGCTGACGGTCTACTTCAAAAATGAATTTGATGCTTCCCTATTAAACCGTTATTTGGCGGAAAAAGGAATTTACCTGAACCATTTGGTATTCAAAAAAACCAGCCTTGAAGAACAATTTTTAGAACTTACCAAATAAAAGCCAAAAACCATGAAAAGATTACTCGCCATAGAATTACAGAAAGTCTGGAAAAACAGATCCAGCAGGATTATTACCATAAGCTATTTTGTTTTGCTTTCGATGATTGCGCTGATTGCTACCTTTAAGATTTCCCTTGGTAGATTTCAAATCAAGTTCGCCGATGAAGGTATTTTCAATTTCCCATTCATTTGGCACTTCAATTCTTTTATTGCCATTTACGGAAAACCTTTCCTGGGAATTATAATAGTATCTATGATTTCCAATGAATACAGTTATGGAACGCTGAAGCAAAACCTTATTGATGGTATGACGAAGAAAGAATTTATTCTTTCCAAATTTTACACCTCAGTCTTGTTTGCTTTGGTTTCGACTACATTTGTTTTCATCGTATCGCTCATCCTCGGATTAATATATTCTTCCTATAACGAAATTGGAATCATCTTTTCCGAAATGGAATATCTGTTTGCCTATTTTATCAGTCTGGTTTGTTTTTCCTGTATGTGCATTTTTATTGGAATATTAGTCAAGCGCTCCGCTTTTGCCCTTGGATTTATAGGATTGTGGCTGATTCTGGAATGCATTTTAGTTTATTCGGGATTAGGTTTTCCAAAGGAATTAAAAGGATTCCTGCCAATGGAAGCTATGTCCAGATTGCTAATAGAACCTTTTACAAAACTTTCGACTGTTAGAACCGTTGGACAACTAGCTGGTGTTAAAGAAGTAAGAGATTATGCAGTTCATTTTTCAACTGTCATGATCGTTCTGGCTTGGACAGCAGTATTCATTTTTTCATCCTACAAACTAATCGAAAAAAGAGATCTTTAATTCAATCATCATTCAATTCTTAAAGAAAACATAAAAGGATTATACTTCTTTTATGTTTTCTCATTTATTTGCTAATTTTAGCGAATGAAAAAGAGCTTCTTTTATTCAATTTTTGCCTTTCTTTTTACTTTAAGTTGCTTTGCGCAATTTAGTAAAACCCATTATATTCCACCTCTATCAGGTGCTACCAGCATTCAGTCGGAAGATCAATATATGTATATTTCTACTCCTAATGTCAATCCAGTAAATTTCAGGATAATTGAAATAGGTGGTAATACCATTCTTGGAACAGTTAGTAGAAGTACACCTTATGTTTACAATATTGGTTTTGGAAATAATACTCAATTACACGTTGACGCTTCGTTAGCTGCAACAGTACTCAACAACAAAGGTTATATTGTTGAAGCGGATGACCTGATTTATGTTTCTACCCGAAATACTGCTGCAAATGGAAATCAGGCGGGTGAATTGGTATCAAAGGGACTGGCTGCACTTGGACTGCGTTTTAGGGTTGGTGCCCTTACAAATACTTTGGTCCAGAATTATATTGATATTCATTACACCTTCGTGTCGGTATTAGCAACCGAAAACAATACAACTGTAAATTTCAGCGGGATGAAGCCGGGGGTGCAACTTGTTAATAGTACCACCGGAAGTAATCCGTTTAGCGTAACGCTCAACCGTGGTGAAAGTTATGTCATGGCAGTGCAGGGTCCCACAAATGCCAATAGAGACGGACTTATAGGCACACTGGTATTGGCAGATAAACCTATTGCTCTAAACTGCGGCTCATTTGGAGGTTCCAATGCAGTGGCTAATCTTGATTTGGGATTTGACCAAATAGTTCCGGCTGAAAATATTACCAGTAACGACTATATCTTTATAAAAAGTACCGGAATAGATCAGGTTGAAAAAATAGTTTTAGTAGCCGATGAAGATAATACTACCATAACACTTAATGGCTCCGGGCCAAGTTTCACAAGAAATGCCGGCGAATATCTGGAGTTAATCGGTTCTTATTTCAATGCTAACGGCAGTTTATACCTTAGTTCAGACAAAAAGGTTTTTGCTTATCAGGCAATCGGGGATAATGGTGCTGTGGACCAACGAAATCAGGAATTGTTTTTTGTACCTCCGCTGAGTTGTCAGACCCCAAGAGTAATAGATAACATCCCGTTTATAGATTATGTCGGATCCCGGCATTTCATCGGAAGGATTACTATGGTAACACGGGCGGGCTCTACACTCAACTTCATAGTTGATGGAAATAATTATACTTTGGCTGGGCTTGCCTCGATTGGAGTAAATGTCACCGGGCCGCTCTCAGTCACAGGTAATTCCAATTATGAAACTTATGTCCTGACTGGTATGACAGGTAATGTATCTGTATATTCAACAGGAGAATTATATTTAGCTGCCTATGGTTCTGAACAGGCGGCAACCTTTGGAGGTTATTATTCGGGTTTTACATTCAAGCCTGAAGTATCGTTCAACGAAGTGAATCCTTCATTGGCCGGCTGTATTCCTAATACTATTCTCAAGGTAAATGCACTAAGTCCGTTTGATGTTTTTCAGTGGTATTTTAATGGTAGTCTCATTCCTGGGGCTAACAGCAATAGTTACCAGCCTGTAGATGCCCCAACCGGATTTGGTCCAGGCTATTATTATGTTTCAGCTACCATAGCGGGATGTACAGCTCCTAAAGACTCTGATATAATTCCGGTAAGTGCCTGTGCGGCTGATAGTGATAATGACGGAGTCAATGACAATGCTGATTTGGACAACGATAATGACGGAATTCCCAATTGTACTGAATCTTATGGAAATCAATATTTCAACCTGACAAATCCGGCAGCCGGAACCATAGCAGTAGGTCCTTATTCCAACTCTTATACCGGGGCTGTAACCACTACGGGGGCAGCTGCACCTGCCGCTATTCCATTCACGGGAGCAGCAGACGGCAATTTTGTTACTGAAGCTCCGCAAGGAGCTGGGAATACAGTCACTTATAATGTATCCGGTTTTACATCACCAATGAGCGTTTCTGTCGAGTATGCCTCAACTGCCAATGCTTCTGACTTATTTACTTCATCGACAGAACTTAGAATTTCATGCCCGGTAAATAAAACGCTTACTGTTGTTAATCCTAATAATCAACTGCTTATTGATACCAATTATGATGGTGTCTTTGAAAGTGGTATTACTCAATATTCCTCATTTGAAATCAGGATAAGACTCAACAATGCCGTTCCACTTGCTGCCGGCGCTGGAACCTTTTCCATCAGAGGAAATCTGATAAATTCCATAACGATAACTAATATCAATCTTTCGGATGATACTTCTAGTAAAGTTGCTTTGAGGTTAGTGGCAACCTGCATTCCCAAAGATTCAGATGGCGATGGCATTGCAGATCAAAATGATGCTGATAGTGATAATGATGGTATACCTGATTTTATAGAAGCTCAGGGTACTACTATAGTAGCATTGTCCCATGTAGATGCTAATGCGGACGGAATTGACGATGTATTCGGTTCCGGTTTGACGCCTGCTGACAGCGACAACGACAGTGTTCCTAATTATTTGGATTTGGATTCGGATAATGATGGAATCCATGACCTTGATG
>CAMFLD010000298.1 GCA_945957245.1 uncultured Flavobacterium sp.
CTACACACTGCATATCGTCGGCAGCGTCAGATGTGTATAAGAGACAGGAAATACAGCATAATTTTTTAAATCGATTTTCCATGTCAATTCGTTCATGCATCATTTTTGCCACAAATTCTTCTATGCTTTCGGAGTTTGAAAATCCATGTTGGTAAATGCCACGATAGTAATCTTCTTGATGTGCTCGATTTGGTTTAGGAGAAGTTCCTTCGAATCTATCTTCAAGTTTATCTAGTCTACAAAAGAAAATAGATTCATTTTGTAACAGAGATAAAAATTTTATAATGTCCAGATATCGAACAATCTTGAAATCTTCATTAATTTCAAGTACGGGTGCAGTTTGGTGTGTTGGTTTTTGGATTGGCATTTTTTAAACGGGTTTGTATGGATAAATGGCATATAACTAGTCTATACTTCCAATAAAATCATTCCAAGTGGTAAATTGGAAACGGATTAGTCGGCTTAGCATTAGGGGTATAGTGTAGCTAAGGTATTAAAAAAAATTACAAATCATCAAATAGGCTTTTGATCTGTTGCAAACTTTTCGTACTTACATGGGTATAAATTTCTGTAGTCTGGCTGCTGCTGTGACCGAGCAATTCCTGAATATAACGCAAATCGGTACCGCTTTCCAATAAATGAGAGCATAATTGTGCCGCAACCAATGCAACGTAGCTGGTTTTTTCAATGAAACTGATTATACTAAAAGTGTACTGTATTACACCGCCACAATTCCCTTGATATGCGGATGCGGGTCGTAATCTACCAAGGTAAAATCCTCAAAGGTAAAATCGAAGATGTTTTTTACATTAGGATTTAAAATCATTTTTGGTAAAGGTCTTGGCTCTCTCGACAACTGCAGTTCCAGTTGCTCAAAATGGTTGTTGTAAATATGCGCATCGCCAAAAGTATGGATGAATTCGCCTACCTGTAAATCACAAACCTGGGCAATCATCATGGTAAACAAAGCATAAGAAGCAATGTTAAACGGAACGCCAAGGAATATATCAGCACTGCGCTGGTACAATTGGCAGGATAATTTTCCGTCTGCCACATAAAACTGGAAGAAAGCATGACACGGAGGCAAAGCAGCCTTTCCGTTGGCTACATTTTCTGAAAATGATTTGGAAGTGTCCGGCAGCACAGATGGATTCCAGGCAGAAACGAGCATCCGGCGGCTGTTAGGGTTTTTCTTCAGGGTATCTATCAACTCGGTAATCTGGTCAATTTCTTCGCTGTTCCAGTTGCGCCACTGGTGTCCGTAAACCGGGCCTAAATCGCCATTTTCATCCGCCCATTCGTCCCAGATGCGTACTCCGTTTTCGTTGAGGTATTTAATGTTGGTATCACCTTTCAAAAACCAAAGTAATTCATAGATAATCGATTTCAGATGAAGCTTTTTGGTAGTAACCATTGGGAAACCTTCATTCAAATCAAAACGCATCTGGTAGCCAAAAACACTCTTGGTTCCGGTTCCGGTTCGGTCTCCTTTTTGGCAGCCGTTTTCTAAAACATGCTTTACTAAATCGTGATACTGCTTCATCTGTTATTATGAATTTTAAATTATGAATTTTGAATTAAAATCATTTAAAATTTATAATTCAAAATTTAAAATAGTAATTAGCTCTCTCTTTTCGATATCTCATCCCGAATATGTGCTGCTTTTTCATAATCCTCGTCCTGCACCGCTTTTTCCAAACCTTCATGCAGTTCGGACAGACTCATGCTTTTGTAAA
Organism: uncultured Flavobacterium sp.; assembly: GCA_945957245.1. GTDB lineage: Bacteria > Bacteroidota > Bacteroidia > Flavobacteriales > Flavobacteriaceae > Flavobacterium. The sequence goes on from CAMFLD010000298.1 coordinate 1,737, forward strand.
TATCGGTTGAGGCATTTCCCTCGTTGTCCAATCCAAAAGTTTCCGGAGTAGAAAGCACGCCTTCATCATCATTATCGGAATTGCTTTCCAGTTCCCCCGGATTGTTCAGGTAAATACCTGCTTTGTCCAGAATGTTCTTATACGTGAAAATGGGTGCCGAAAAACGCAGAGCCAATGCAATCGCATCAGAAGTTCGCGCATCGATTATTTCTTCAATCTTGTCCCTTTCACAAATAATACTCGAATAAAATACACCATCAACCAGTTTGTGGATAATAACCTGTTTTACAACGATGTCAAAACGATCTGCAAAACTTTTAAATAAATCATGGGTCAATGGACGCGGCGGCTTTATTTCCTTTTCTAAGGCAATAGCGATAGATTGAGCTTCAAAAGCACCAATAACTATAGGTAGTTTTCGCTCGCCGTCCACTTCATTTAAAATCAAGGCATACGCACCGTTTTGCGTTTGGCTATAGGAAATTCCTTTTATCGTCAGTTTTACTAAACTCATTATTTGTAAGTGAAAACCTTTACTGTTAAGGCTTTAATTTTTATGTTAAATGTGGACTGCAAAGTAACAAAAAGTTTTTGCTTCTAAAACAGGAAAGCATAAAAAAAGAGCCTTAAGGAAATTTAATTTCCAAAGGCTCTTTTCGATGAACTAATAAATTTGGTTTATGAATTATGAGCTTTAAACTCTTTTATCTTTTCGGTTAATCTTGGCAGGATTTCTAGTGCGTCTCCAACGATACCATAATCGGCAACTTTAAAGAATGGCGCATCGGCATCTGTATTGATAACCACTTTTACTTTTGAGGAATTGATTCCGGCAATATGCTGGATAGCTCCCGAAATTCCGACAGCAATGTATAGGTTGGCGGCAACCGGTTTTCCAGTTTGTCCCACGTGTTCGCTGTGAGGTCTCCAGCCTATATCGGAAACTGGTTTTGAACAGGCAGTTGCGGCACCGAGTACCGAAGCCAGATCTTCCAGTAAATACCAATTCTCAGGTCCTTTCATTCCACGACCTCCGGAAACTACGATATCGGCATCAGCAATAGTTACTTTTCCGGTGGTTTTTTCTACAGATGCTACTTTGACATTAAAATCGGCATCGTTTAGTGAAGGAGAAAAGGCTTCTTCAGCAAGTGAAGTGGCATTTTCAATAAGCCCGAAAGAGTTTTTTGCCAAACTCAATACTTTAACATCCGTATTGATTTCGGTAATATTGAAAGCTTTGTTTGAAAAAGCATTTCTTTTTACCTGAAATGGGGAAGTGCTTACAGGCAATGCTACAACATTTGAGGCATATCCGGCCTCAAGTCCAATACTTACTATTGGAGCCATGTATAAGCTGTCTGTTGTAGAGGAAAGCAGGATAAGTTTTGAGTTTTCTTTCTGAGCTGCCTGTTTTACAACATCGGCATAAGCTTTGGCATTGAAATTTTTCAGTTTGTCATCGGATACCTTCAACACTTTGGAAACTCCGTATTTTGATAATTCCGAAACATTGTCAGCATTTACAGTAACCGCAGTTACATTGGTTCCAATGCTGTCGGCAACTTTCTTAGCGTATGAAGCTAATTCAAAAGCTACCTTTTTAAATTTTCCGTCTGCTGATTCAGCATATATTAATAGTGACATAGTTTTTATTTTAAATTTTGAATTTTGAATTTAGAATTAAAAATGAAAGTCATTTAAAATTTAGAATTTAAAATTCATAATAATTATTTAGATAACTTTAGCTTCGTTGTGTAAGGCATTAATCAATCCGTCTAAATCGTCCGGAGCGAATAATTTAACTGCTGATTTTGGAGCAGGTTTTTCAAATTTTACCGCCTTCGTATTGTTGTTTGCAGTAACAGGCTCAAGTACCGTCAAAACTTTTGTTCTTGCGGTCATAATACCGCGCATGTTAGGAATCCTAAGGTCTTTTTCTTCAACCAAACCTTTTTGACCACCAATTACCAAAGGCAATGCAGCAGAAATCGTTTCTTTTCCTCCGTCAATTTCACGGGCTACTTTTGCATTTGAGCCCTCTATGGTAAGTTCTGTACAGGAATTTACGAAATTGTAGTCCAATAATGAAGCCAGCATTCCCGGAACCATACCGCCATTGTAATCTAAAGATTCTTTACCGCAGATGATTAAATCATAGTTGCCAGTTTTTGCTACTTCAGCCAATTGTTTGGCTACAAAAAATCCATCAGTTGGATTTGCATTAACTCTTATTGCTTCGTTAGCACCAATTGCCAAAGCTTTTCTTAAAGTGGCTTCAGCATCGGCACCGCCCACATTAACAACGGTAACATTGGCTCCCTGTTGCTCCTGAAACCAAATAGCTCTGGTTAAGCCAAATTCATCATTAGGGTTGATTACGTATTGCACACCATTAGTGTCAAACTCGGTATCGCCATTGACAAAATTAATTTTTGAAGTAGTATC
>CAMFLD010000299.1 GCA_945957245.1 uncultured Flavobacterium sp.
CCATTGTATTACCGGAAGATGCAGTTGTGAATTATGAAGGTAAAGAATACATTTTTGAAAAAGTGGATGACCTTAAATTCAAAATCACCGAAGTTAAAACCGGTGTTAGTGAGAACGGTTTTATTGAAATCCTCAACGGAGAAAAACTGGCTGACAAAAATATTGTCACCAAAGGGGCTTATACCCTACTGATGAAATTAAAGAATAAATCAGAAGAAGAATAAACTTAATCAAAAGCCCTCAAATGAGGGCTTTTGATTATTATTGATTTTGAAATTTGGTTCTTTTGCTTCCTTCGTACATTTCGTATTTCACCAATCGGGCTTCCAGACTTCCGTTGTACAGTTTTATTTTCCTTGACGGACGTAATCCGACAAATTTCAATGCTTCAAGATTGGCTGTAATAAACCAGGCATTAGTATTAGGGTAATTGTTTTTTAAAGTGTCTCCTAATTCTCTGTAAAAACGTTCCAATTCTATATCCAGACGCTCTCCGTAAGGCGGATTGAAAACCATGTGCAGTGGTCCCTGGTTTTCTTTTTTAGTATCAAAGAAATTTTGCTGATGAATGGTAACATAATCATCAAGGTTGGCATTCGCAAGGTTGTCTTTGGCTTTATTAACGGCACTCGGAGCCTTATCATAACCTGTTATAGTATAATGAAATTCTTTTGTTTTCTTCATTAAAGAATCGATAATCTGGTCAAACAGGTCGTTGTCCCAGTCAGTCCATTTTTCAAAAGCAAATTCCTTTCTGTTAATATTCGCCGGAATATTGCAGGCAATCATGGCCGCTTCTGCCAATATAGTGCCTGAACCACACATAGGATCCAGAAAATCACAGCTTCCGTCCCATCCTGAAAGCAAAAGCATTCCTGCAGCTAAAACCTCATTTATTGGGGCAATATTTGTAGCCGTCCGGTATCCTCTGTGGTGTAATGATGCTCCGGAAGTATCCAGTGAAACCGAACATTGATCACGATCAATATGAATGTTGATTCTCAAGTCAGGGAAATCCTTGTCGATGCTTGGTCTTTGTCCTGTTTTTTCCCTAAACTGGTCTACAATAGCATCTTTAGCTTTTTGAGAAACAAATTGGGAATGTTTGAAATTATCCGAATGAATTGTTGTGTCGATAACAAAAGTCTGACTTTCATTGAGGTATTTTGACCAATCAATTCCCTGAATTCCTTTGTAAAGACTATTATCATTGAATGCCCTGAAATGATAAATCGGTTTTAATATTTTTAGTGCAGTTCTTAAAGAAAGGTTAGCTTTGTACATAAAACCTTTATCTCCTTTGAAACTTACGGCACGGGTTCCTATTTCCACATCCTGAGCACCTAACAGTTGTAATTCCTTTGCCAATATTTCTTCAAAACCGAAAAAGGTCTTGGCTATCATTTTAAAATTCTCCATATCCAATTAATTCGTCCGCAAAAATACACTAAATTTGTACGTTCAGAATTCATTTGAAAAGAATAAATGTCTACATCAGAAAATCTCAAACCGCAAATCTCAGATTCTAAATCGGAAAATTGGTATTCTTCTTGGTTTGATACACCTTATTATCATATACTTTACAAAGACAGAAACTATCGAGAAGCCCAGATTTTTATGGACAACCTCACGCATTATCTCAATCTGCCGGAAAAAGCAAAAGTATTGGATTTGGCCTGCGGTAAAGGAAGGCATTCGATTTATTTGAATCAATTGGGATTTGATGTCATTGGAGCCGATTTGTCTGAAAACAGTATTGCTGAAGCCAACAAAAATGCTAATGCAACATTGCATTTTGTTGTACACGACAAACGGCAGCCTTTCGAAGAAAAGTTTGATGCGATTTTCAACCTTTTTACCAGTTTTGGTTATTTTGAAAATCATGAAGATGATATAAAAACGTTGTTGGCAATCAAAGAAAGTCTTTCCGAATACGGTTTTGCTGTAATTGATTTTATGAATTCACAGCACGTAATTGACCATCTTATTCCGGAAGAAATTAAAGAAGTTGACGGAATCGTTTTTAATATCAAACGATATGCAATTGATGGTTTTATTATTAAGGAAATTGATTTTGAAGACAAGGGCGAAAAGTATCATTTTACTGAAAAAGTACGAGCCTATACTTTGGATGATTTCCAAAACATGATGAACGAAACCGGAATTTATCTGCTGGATACTTTTGGTGATTACAAACTGAAAAAATACCACAAAAACACCAGCGAACGACTCATAATGATATTCAAGTAATGAATTACTTATTACCCTTACTTTCAGTACTTACAGGATATTTAGTTGCTGTAATACTTGAGCCTAAAGTAAAGCAAAATCTTAAGCTTCTGCTTGCCTTCAGCGGTTCCTTTTTACTGTCTTTGACTGTGCTTCATTTATTGCCCGAAGTTTATGAAAGCCGTGAGAAACATGTTGGCATTTTCATCATGATGGGTATCCTGATTCAGATTATTTTAGAATTTTTCTCTAAAGGTGCTGAACACGGTCATGTTCATGGCCACGATAAACTTTCCCGAATGCCCTGGCTGCTTTTTATAAGTCTGTGCATTCATGCTTTTCTTGAGGGCTTTCCTGTGGCACGTCATAATGATTTGGCTTACGGAATTGCTATACACCACTTACCTATTGCTATTATCCTGACAACATTCTTTATTAAGGCAGAGCTCAAAAAGACTGCTCTATTCTTCTTTATGTTGACTTTTGCGCTGATGACTCCACTGGGAACTCTGGTTTCAGGCAATTTTGAATTTTTAAGCCAATATTATATTCAAATTACAGCAATAGTAATTGGAATCCTGTTTCATATTTCCTCAACAATTATATTTGAAAGCAGCGAAGGGCATAAGTTCAATATTGCCAAGGTTTCTATGATTATTTTGGGAATTGTATTGGCAAGTTTACTGTAAAACTTGTAACTTTGGGACTTTACACTTAATTATGTCCTTTACCAAAACTACTGAACAATCCTCGCATTATGACCATTTGGAACAGATGCCTATAGCGGATTTGTTATCCAATATCAATAAAGAAGATAAAACTGTTCCGCTTGCTGTTGAAAAAGCATTACCGCAAATTGAAGCTTTAGTAGCTCAAGTAGTTGAAAAGATGCGACTTGGCGGACGGCTTTTTTATATTGGTGCCGGAACTTCGGGAAGACTTGGGATTGTTGACGCTTCAGAATGCCCCCCTACTTTTGGTGTCCCTTTCGATTTGGTTAACGGAATCATCGCTGGTGGTGATAAAGCTATCCGCCGTGCTGTTGAAAATGCTGAAGACAATACCCAACAGGCCTGGATTGATTTGCAGGAACATAACATTGGAGGAAATGATGTTGTAATCGGGATTGCCGCTTCGGGAACGACACCTTATGTTATTGGTGGTCTTGAAAAATGCAATGAAAACAATATCCTTACCGGATGCATTACCTGTAATGAAGGAAGCCCGATTGCCCTAACGGCTAAATTTCCTGTAGTGGTTGTAGTAGGTCCGGAGTTTGTAACCGGAAGCTCCCGAATGAAAGCCGGAACGGCTCAAAAACTGGTGCTTAACATGATTTCTACTGCCACTATGATTCAGCTTGGAAAAGTAAAAGGCAATAAAATGGTAGATATGCAATTGAGTAATGATAAACTCGTTGATCGCGGGGTTAAAATGATTATGAGTGAAATTCCCGTAGATTACCAAAAAGCATCAGAATTGCTCAAAGAGTATGGAAGCGTAAGAAAAGCGGTTGACAATTATAATTCGAAATAAAATGAAAAAAATACTTTTTGCCTTACTGATACTGATAGGATTCAATGGTTTTTCGCAGCTTCAATTAAAAAATGAACCCTCAAAGGAAGTTAAATATGAAAAAGGCAAATTTTTTATCGGCGGAGAACAAATCCCCAGTTACGAGATGAAAAAGATATTTGCTGCCAATCTCCACTCCCTTCATATGTACAAAGCTGCCAAATCAAAAGAAACATGGGGAGGTTTCCTTTTAGGTGTAGGTAGCACCATGACTGTAGTTGATTTAGCCATTGGATTATTTTCTGATGCTAAATATCCTACTGCTCTCACCTATGCAGGATTGGGAGCAGTTGCAGTGTCAATTCCTATTTTAGCTGGACGCAAAGCCAAAATGGAAGATGCAGTCAAATCTTATAATGAAAGTCTGAAGAATAC
>CAMFLD010000300.1 GCA_945957245.1 uncultured Flavobacterium sp.
TATTTAAAAATCCTAAACAAAATATAACATGCAATCATTAATAGGAACAGGAGTTGCACTTGTTACCCCTTTCAAAAAAGATTTCTCTGTAGATGTTGATGCTCTCAAAACTATTGTAAATTTCCAGATTGATAACGGAATTGACTATCTGGTTGTACTTGGTACAACAGGCGAAAGTGCTACACTTTCCAAAGAAGAAAAAGAACTTGTAATCAATACAGTAATTGAAACCAACAAAGGCAGGCTGCCACTTGTTTTAGGTGTGGGAAGCAACAATACTGCCGAAGTAGTAGAGGAACTTAAAACAAGAAATTTGAAAGACTTTGTAGCTGTTCTTTCTGTTTCCCCATACTACAACAAGCCGACTCAGGAAGGAATTTACCAGCATTTTAAAGCTGTAGCAGAAGCATCACCAGTTCCGGTTATTTTGTATAATGTTCCGGGAAGAACAGCAAGTAATATACTGCCATCTACTATTATCCGTCTCGCAAATGATTTCAAAAATATAGTTGCTGTTAAAGAAGCTGCCGGTGATATAGTACAGGCAATGAAACTTATTCAGGACAAACCAAAGGACTTCCTTGTGATTTCAGGAGACGATATGATTACGTTACCAATGGTTTTAGCAGGAGGAGCAGGAGTTATTTCAGTTATAGCAGAAGGATTCCCAAAACAGTTTTCAGAAATGGTTCATTTAGGACTGAACAAGAGAGTAGACGATGCCTACAAATTACATTATCTATTGTCAGATGCTATTGATATGATTTTTGAACAGGGCAATCCGGCTGGAATTAAAGAAGTATTCAAAACATTGGGATTGTCTGAAAACACAGTGCGTTTACCACTTGTTAATGTTAATGAGGACTTGGCTAACCGCCTTAAGACTTTTACCAATAAAGTCTCTATTATGTAGTTTTTTCGAAGAAGAAAAAAATATTTTGTTATCTATAATTAATAACTAAATTTGCAGTTGCTTTTTAAAGTGCACAAAAAGCTTTAAAATCAGCTGAATTAAATAAAAAATGAAGAAAGTTTTAGCCTTATTTGCAGTAATTTTGTTGTTGTCATCGTGCAGCGAATATCAAAAAGCACTTAAATCAGAAGATACTGCAGTAAAATATGCCAGTGCTGAAAAGTTGTATAATGCCAAAAAATACGGTAAGGCTATAAGGCTTTTTGAACAGCTTTCTCCAGCAATGAAAGGGAAGCCGTCTGCCGAAAAAATGTTTTATATGTATTCTCAATCGCTTTATAAAACGCAACAATATTATCTGGCGGGGTACCAGTTTGAAAATTTTGTGTCCAGCTATCCAAAGAGTGAAAAAATCGAAGAAGCTTCTTTTCTTGGAGCCAAATCCTATACTTTTTTATCTCCTGTATATAGCTTAGACCAAACTGATACCAACAAAGCAATTGACAAATTACAGAATTATATTGATTCTTATCCGGAAGGGAAAAATCTGACTGAAGCCAATAGCTTAGTTAAAGGATTAAGGGAGAAATTAGAGAAAAAAGCTTTTGAAAATGCCAAAATCTACTATACCATATCAGATTATAAAGCGGCTATGGTGGCTTTTGACAATTTTCTTATTAATTTCCCCGGGACAAATTATAAAGAGAAAGCACTTTTCTATAAATTTGATTCGGCCTATTTGTTGGCTATCAACAGTGTACCTTCAAAAATGCATGAAAGGTTGGAAAATGCTAAAAATGCGTATGCCTCTTTAATGAAGTTTAAAGCGGATACTCAATACAAACAGAAGGCTGACGAAATGTTGACCCGAATTGAAAATGATTTAAAACAATATTCTAAATAAAAAGTAATGGATTTAAAGAAGACGAATGCACCAGTAAACACAGTTACTTACAATAAAACCCTTATTGAAGAACGTACTGGCAATGTTTATGAAGCTATCACGATAATGGCTAAAAGAGCTAACCAAATCAACTCTGAGATTAAAAAAGAACTGACTGAGAAGTTAGAAGAATTTGCTACTTACAATGATAGTCTTGAGGAAATCTTTGAAAACAAAGAGCAAATCGAAGTTTCTAAATACTACGAGAAATTACCAAAGCCACATGCATTAGCTGTTCAGGAATGGCTTGATGATAAAATCTACTACAGAGATACTACAAAAGACTAATTAGATGTCTGTTTTAAGCGGTAAAAAAATACTACTAGGCGTTTCAGGAGGAATTGCTGCTTATAAAACAGCTTCTTTAGTAAGATTATTTATAAAAGCGGGTGCACATGTCCAAGTGGTCATGACACCCGCTTCTAAGGATTTTGTAACTCCATTAACATTATCCACACTTTCTAAAAATCCCGTTTATTCCTCTTTTTTTGAAGAGGATAATGATTCAGAAAAACAGCCAAAGCAGGATGCTCTGTGGAATAACCATGTAGAGTTGGGATTGTGGGCAGATTTGATGCTCATCGCACCGGCGACAGCTAATACCTTATCCAAAATGGCTAACGGTAATTGCGACAATCTTCTTATTGCAACTTATCTTTCTGCCAAATGTCCGGTATATTTTGCTCCGGCTATGGATTTGGATATGTACAAACATCCTTCTACAATTTCCAGTTTTAATCTTTTAAAACAATTTGGAAACATCATGATTCCGGCAGAATCGGGAGAGCTTGCCAGTGGTTTGTCAGGAGAAGGAAGAATGGCAGAGCCTGAAAATATTATTGACTTTTTAGAAAAAGACCTGGAAAGCAAACTGCCTTTAAAAGGAAAAAAAATCCTAATAACTGCCGGACCAACTTACGAAGCTATTGATCCTGTTCGTTTTATAGGAAATCATTCTTCCGGTAAAATGGGGTTTGATATTGCTGCAAAAGCAGCTGAACTCGGCGCCACCGTAAATTTAATTTCCGGCCCGACATACTTAAATGTCAAAAATCCCGTTATTAATCTGGTTAAGGTTACCTCAGCACAACAAATGTATGAAGCATGTCATCAGTATTATAATGAGGCAGATGTTGCTATATGTGCAGCAGCTGTGGCGGATTACAGACCCAAATTTGTAGCAGACCAGAAAATAAAAAAGAATGATAGTTCGTTTACTATCGAATTAGAAAAAACCAAAGATATTTTGGCTTCTTTGGGTGAAATAAAGAAAAATCAATTTTTGGTTGGCTTTGCATTGGAAACAGAAAATGAAATTGAAAATGCTAAGGTGAAAATCCAGAAAAAAAACTTAGATTTGATTGTTTTAAATTCGCTTCAGGATGAAGGAGCCGGTTTTGGGAAACAAACCAACAAAGTAACATTCATTGACAGGCATTTTAAAGTGGAACCAATGCCGCTGAAATCAAAAGAAGCGGTAGCTGAAGACATTATCAATAAAGTAATTGCACACTATGAGAAGAATAGCTAGTTTTATTTTTATCTTTTTTACAGGATTAACTTTTGCCCAACAGCTCAACTGTACGGTGCAGATAAACTCCAGTAAATTAGCTAGTACCAATCAACAGCTTTTTAAAAACCTTAAAAATTCGATTAGTGATTTTGTAAATAAAACGGATTGGACGGGGGAGGACTATAAACCCAATGAAAGAATTGAGTGCTCTATGGTTATCATTCTGAATAGCTATGATTCCAATCAGTTTTCAGCAAGTATTCAGGTTCAGTCTTCACGCCCGATATTTAATTCGACTTACTCTTCTCCGGTTTTCAATTATAACGATAATGATTTTACTTTCCGTTATATTGAGTTTGAAAGTCTGCAGTTTAATCCTTCTACTTTTGATTCTAACCTTGTATCTGTTTTAGCCTATTACAGTTATATGATACTTGGTTTTGATGGTGATACGTATGCGCCAATGGGAGGTACAAAAAATTATGAAACCGCTCAACAAATTATGACTGTCGCCCAACAAGGAGGATATAAAGGATGGAATCAATCGGATAATCAGAGTAGGTATTACCTTGTTACTGATATTTTATCAGGAACTTATGATGCTTACAGACAAGGGCTGTACCAATATCATAGAGAAGGTTTGGATTTGATGAGCACAGATATGAAAACAGCTAAAGATAAGGTTATTGGTGCAATTGATACCGTTTCAAAAATATATTCAATACGTCCAAATGCCTTTCTGACAAGGATTTTCTTTGATGCAAAATCAGATGAAATAGTTTCTGTCTTATCGGGCGGACCAAGAG